>NZ_AQOK01000095.1:0-7069 GCF_000364645.1 Xanthomonas sp. SHU 308
CTGGCCGCCGCTTCGGAAGGGAACCCGGTAAATCAAAAACAAGAGCCAAAGCTAAGCAACAACAACGGCAACCGCCAAGGCACAGCAACAGCAGAAGCGACGGCAACTGCCAAGGCGACCGCCACAGCAAACCGCGCCTTGATCATGTTGCCGTTCGGCGACCGCACGCCATACGTTGTAGCGTGCGCGTGCACCCAGGCTCAATGCCGGCAACGCCGCCGATGCCGGCGCCAGTTCCACAGGTGCGCACTGGCCAACGCCAGGCTGCCGCTCACCGTCATCGCGGTCTCGCTGGCCTCGTCGGGAATGCCGAAAGCGCCGGCCAGCAGACCGAGCAGGCCCAGTGCCGCCAGCGTCCACAGCGGCCAGGGCAGCGCATCGCGCCGGTGCCCGCGCCACAGCGCCAGCCCCGCCAACGGCGCGGCGATGGCCACGAACACCACGTGCACCCACTCGGCCTCGGCCCAGACGCCGAACAACGGCAGCGCCGCGGCCAGCAACGGCAACGCCAGGCAGTGCAGCAGACACAGCCCGGACAACACCATCGCCGAGGCGTCGAAGAAGGATTGCGGCAGGGATTTCATGGACGTCCACTCCAATGCTTCAAATGTTATATAGTAACATTTCTAGCCCGCCACGCCTCCGCGCCGATGCTCGCCATGTCCAACGCCGCCATTTCCGATCGCCGCCTCCCCGTCACCGTCCTGTCTGGCTTCCTGGGTGCCGGCAAGACCACCCTGCTCAACCGCGTGCTGCACAACCGCGATGGGCGCCGGGTGGCGGTGATCGTCAACGACATGAGCGAGGTCAACATCGACGCGGCGCTGATCCGCGACGGCGGCGCCGCGCTCAGCCGCACCGAAGAGACCCTGGTCGAGTTCAGCAACGGCTGCATCTGCTGCACCCTGCGCGACGACCTGCGCCAGGAGGTGCAGCGCCTAGCCGAGAGCGGCCGCTACGACTACCTGCTGATCGAATCCACCGGCATCTCCGAACCCATGCCGGTGGCGGCCACCTTCGCTGTGCGCGATGCCGACGGCCGCGGCCTGGCCGACGTCGCGCGCCTGGACACCATGCTCACCGTGGTCGACGGGGTCAGCTTCCTGCGCGACTTCGGCTCGGCCGAGCGCCTGGCCGACCGCGGCCTGCAGGCCGGGGACGACGACGAGCGCGGGCTGGTCAACCTGCTGGTGGAGCAGATCGAGTTCGCCGACGTGATCGTCATCAGCAAGGCCGACCTGACCGATACGGTCACGCTCGACCGCACCCGCGCGGTGCTGCGCGCGCTCAACCGCGATGCGCGCATCGTCGAGGCCAGCCGCGGCGACGTGCCGCTGGAGCTGGTGCTGGACACCGGCCGCTTCGACTTCGTGCGCGCGCAGCTGGCGCCGGGCTGGATGCAGGCGCTGCGCGGCGAGCACGCGCCGGAGACCGAACAGTTCGGCATCGAAAGCTTCGTCTATCGCGCGCGCCGGCCGTTCCATCCGCTGCGCTTCGCGCGGCTGGCGCAGCGCGGGCTGCGCGACGTGATCCGCAGCAAGGGCTTCTTCTGGCTGGCCAGCCGCATGGACTGGGTCGGCGAGCTGTCCATCGTCGGTGCGGCCACCCAGACCCAGGCCGCCGGCTTCTGGTATGCGGCGCGCGAGCGCGTGGATCGCGGCCTGCTGGATACCCCGCTGGCGTTGCCGCCGTCGCCGCTGCCGTATACCGAGCTGGGCTGGCAGCGCCAGCAGACCGCGTGCTGGAACGCGCCGCCGCCGCAGGCCGAGGAGGTTGGCGATGCGCGCGAGTACGCGGCGCTGCGGGCGATGTGGCATCCGCTGTGGGGCGATCGCCGCCAGGAACTGGCGGTGATCGGCGTCGGCCTGGACACGGCGCGGGTGCGTGCCGAACTCGATGCCTGCCTGCTCGACGATGCCGAACTGCGGCAGGGGCCGGTGGTGTGGCAGGGCTTGGAAGATCCGTTTCCGGTGTGGAGGCGCTGAAGGGCCGGGAATGGGGAATCGGGAGTGGGGAATCGTAAGAGCGGGGTGCGGGTGCTGATGGTTCGTTGCCTGCGCCAGGGCGCCCCACCGTGATTCCGGTGCCGTTGCTCGATTTGCGGCGGTCCGTCTCCAGCCTGGATGCGCTGAGGCGGGTGGGATGCGGAAGTCGCGCGTCGATGCGCAGGCGCGCTGTGGGCTAGACGCGCGTGCCCATCGCGATCAGGACGATCGCCGGCACCGCCAGCAGCAGGCCGAGGCGGTTCCAGCGGTTGGTGCGTTCGCCGAACACGGCGATGCCGAGCAGGGTACCCAGGCCGATCACACCCAGGTTCATCGCCGCGAACACGCTGGCCGGGCTGTCCGGCAGGGCCTGGTGCGCGCGCACGTAGAACAGGATGTTGCCGAAGTTGAGCGCGCCCAGCAGCAGGCCGGCGCCGAGGTTGCGCCAGGCCGACGGGACGGTGCCGCGCAGGTGGCGCCACAGTTGCACGCCCAGCAGCAGCACGAAAGCCAGCGCGAAGGCGACCAGCAGCGAGGCGGCGAACGGTGTGCCGGCCTGGGCGATGCGCTTGAGCAGCACGTCGATCGCGGCGAAGCCGACCCATACCAGCAGCAGCCACGGCGCGGTGCGTGCGGTGCTGTGCGCGGCCGCCTGCGGCCGCTGCACGATGCCGACGATCGCCAGCAGGCCCAGCGCCAGGCCGGCCAGCTTGGCGCCGTTGGCGCGTTCGCCGAACCAGAGGAAGGCCGCCGCCAGCGACAGCAGCAGCGACAGCCGCTGCGCCGCGTCGGTGCGCACGATGCCGGCGTTGGCCACCGCGCGGCCCAGCACCAGGAACAGGCTCGGCAGCAACACGCCCAGCGCCAGCAGCGACACCCACGGCGTGTGCGCATCGCCCAGTGCGGCCAGCGGCGGCTGCAGCAGGGCGGCGCACAGCAGCAGCGCCGCCAGGTAGTTCCAGGTCACCGCCTGGGCCAGGTCGATGCGCCGCTGCGGCGCCAGCTTCAGCAGCGCCGAGACCAGCACGCTGCACACCACACTCAACAGGACGAAGACCACACGCAGGATCCGGATCGGGAGGAAAAAGAACGCTGCGTGCACCGCTTCGGCATGTGGCCGCGACCCAGCCCCGGTATTATGACCGCATGACCTCTCCCGCTTTCCCCACCGCTTCCGGCGCACTGACGCTGCAAGGCCCCGCCGGCCCGATCGAGGCCGCGGTCGATCTGCCCGACGCCGACGTCGCCGCGCTGCCGGTCACCGCCATCGTCTGCCATCCGCTGTCCACCGAGGGCGGCAGCATGCACAACAAGGTGGTGACCATGGTCGCGCGCGCGCTGCGCGAGCTGGGCGTGCGCGTGGTGCGCTTCAACTTCCGCAGCGTCGGCGCGTCTGCCGGCAGCTTCGACCACGGCGACGGCGAGCAGCAGGACCTGGCCGCGGTGGCCGCCTGGGTGCGCGATCAGCGTCCGCACGACGCGCTGTGGCTCGCAGGTTTCAGCTTCGGCGCCTACGTCTCGCTGCGCGCCAGCGCCGCGCTGCAGCCGCAGGTGCTGATCTCGATCGCGCCGCCGGCCGGGCGCTGGGATTTTTCCGGCATGGCGCCGCCGCCGCAGTGGCTGGGGATCCAGGGCGAGGCCGACGAGATCGTCGACCCGCAGGCCGTGTACGACTGGCTGGACACTTTGGAGGCGCAACCGCAACTGGTGCGCATGCCCGACACCAGCCATTTCTTCCATCGCAAGCTGATCGATCTGCGCGGCGCGTTGCAGCACGCGGTCAAGGCCTGGCTGCCGGCGGCACAGGCGTGAGCGCGGCGGCATTGCCGTCGCAGCGCTACGCCGAAGGCGTGGCGCGCGGCGACTGGCGCGACGATCCGGCGCAGCAGGCGGCGCTGGCCGAACTGGACCGCATCCATACCGCGATCGTGGACGGCGACCAGGAGGGCTGGCTGGACCGGCTGTCGGCGTTCTGGAAGAAGCCCGAGCCGGTGCGCGGGCTGTATTTCTGGGGCGGGGTCGGCCGCGGCAAGACCTTCCTGGTCGATCTGTTCTACGACGGCCTGCCGATCGCGCGGAAGTACCGCACGCATTTCCACCGCTTCATGCGCGGCGTGCACGAGCGCCTGCGCGAGCACGCCGGGCAGAGCGATCCGCTGGCGAAGATCGCGCAGGAGTGGCGCAGCCGGCTGCGCGTGCTGGTGCTGGACGAGTTCTTCGTCACCGACATCGGCGATGCGATGCTGCTGTCGCGCCTGCTCGAGCGCCTGTTCGCCGAGGGCGTGACCCTGGTCACCACCTCCAACACCGCGCCGCAGAACCTGTACCTCAACGGCCTGCAGCGCGAGAGCTTCCTGCCGGCGATCGGCTTGCTGCAGACCTATTGCGTGGAGCTGTACGCCGAGGGCGCCGAGGACTACCGCATGCGCGCGCTGACCCGTTCGCCGGTGTACCGCGCGCCGCTGGCCGAGGACAGCGATGCCTGGCTGGGCGAGCGCTGGGGCGCGCTGACCGGCAATGCCGAGGCGCGCCGCGGCAACATCGAACTGGAAGGGCGCAAGATCCCGGTGCGTGCGCGCGGCAAGAGCATCGTCTGGTTCGATTTCGTCGCCTTGTGCGAAGGCCCGCGCGGTCCCAGCGACTACATCGAGATCGCGCACGAGTTCACCACCGTGCTGCTCGGCGGCATCCCGCACTTCGACCGCATGAACGAGGATGCGGCGCGGCGCTTCGTCAACCTGATCGACGAGCTGTACGACCGCCACGTCAACCTGGTCTGCACCGCGCAGGATCCGCCGCCGCTGCTGTACACCGGCGAGCGCCTGGCCGGTGCGTTCGAGCGCACCGCCTCGCGCCTGATCGAAATGCAGAGCGCCGAGTACCTGGCGGCAGCGCACCGGGTCTGAGCGCAGAGCCGATGTCCGCGGCGTGCGCTCAGCGCACCGCGCCGGGCGCACACAGCCCGGCGACGAAGCGCGGCATCAGGCCTGCGCCGGCGATCTCTTCCAGGTAGGCGGCCGCCGGACAACCGGCGCCGCCTGCGCTGTGCGCGCAGCGGGCCGGCCCGGACGCGCCGTCCTGCGGCAACTGCCGATCCATGGCCTGGCGCTGCGCCGCGGACAGCCCATCGCGAAACGTCTCCTCGGCATCGAGCAGATCGGCCGGGGTGAGCCGGTCGGTCGGCACGCCGGGGCACTGGCGACGGGTTTCCCGGGCCAGCGCGTCGGCGCCGGCACCGATCAGCACCGGGCCGTCGGGCAGGGTGTTGGGCACGGCCTTGGGCACGATGGGGGCAGCGCCTAGCGCGGCCAGCAGCAGGAACGATGCGCGCATGCGGAAGCTCCTCGAGTTGCGCGCAGCGTCGTCCTGCGTCGCTCGCAGCACAAGGGGGAGGGCGGCCGGCTTCAGCGAGGAGTAGGCAGGTCAAAAATATCGCTTGCTATTAAATCGCGCGCTATGTAATGTGGTGCCCATGGACCGTACCTCTGCCCCCGACGCCACCGCCCTGCTGAAGCTGGATACCCAGCTGTGCTTCGCGCTGTATTCGGCCAACCTGGCCATGCACAAGCTCTACCGCGGGCTGCTGCGCGACCTCGGCCTGACCTATCCGCAGTACTTGGTGATGCTGGTGCTG
Organism: Xanthomonas sp. SHU 308; assembly: GCF_000364645.1. Classification (NCBI taxonomy): domain Bacteria; kingdom Pseudomonadati; phylum Pseudomonadota; class Gammaproteobacteria; order Lysobacterales; family Lysobacteraceae; genus Xanthomonas; species Xanthomonas sp. SHU 308. The sequence continues at coordinate 5,620 of NZ_AQOK01000095.1, forward strand.
TGGGAGCAGGACCAGCGCAGCGTCTCGGACATCGGCGAGAAGCTGTTCCTGGATTCGGCCACGCTGACCCCCTTGCTCAAGCGCCTGGAGGCGATCGGTCTGCTGACCCGCAGCCGCGCCGCCGAGGACGAGCGCCGCGTGCTGATCGCGCTGACCGCCGACGGCCAGGCGCTGCGCGCGCGCGCGCAGGCGGTGCCGGAAGGCGTGCTGTGCGCGGTCGCCTGCGACCTGCAGCAACTGACCCGGCTCAAGCACGACCTGGAAGAGGTCCGCGGCAAGCTGCAGGCTGCGGCCTGACCGATTCCCGTCCCGATCGCGCATTTCCCTCTACGCATTTCCCTCTACCCCATGGCGCCGCGGCGCCGCCCTCGAAGGAGAACCACCATGGCTTCACCGACCACCATCGCCTACACCGCCACTGCCACCGCCACCGGGGGCCGCGACGGCCGCGCCGCCACCCCGGACAAGGCGCTGGACGTCAAGCTGTCGACCCCGCGCGAACTCGGCGGCGCCGGCGGCGACGGCACCAACCCGGAGCAGCTGTTCGCGGCCGGCTACTCGGCCTGCTTCATCGGTGCGCTGAAGTTCGTCGCCGGGCAGGAGAAGGTGGCGCTGCCGGCCGAGACGAGCATCGAGGGTCATGTCGGCATCGGCCAGATCCCGGGCGGCTTCGGCATTGCCGTGGAACTGCGCATCGCCGCGCCGGGCCTGGAGCGTGCGACGCTGGAATCGCTGGTGGAGAAGGCGCACCAGGTGTGCCCGTACTCCAACGCCACCCGCGGCAACATCGACGTCAAGCTGGTCGTGCTCGACTGAGCCAGCGCGATGTCCGGGCCGGCGCCTGCGCCGGTCCAGGGCGACACACGACGGGCGGCCAGTGGCCGCCCGTTCGCGTTGTGGGCGCGGCGCGTGTTGCCACGCACATTGAGACCACCCCGCGGGGGTGCAATAGTGTGAGCTTGATCAAATCGGGCGCGCCATGCTCAGTTCCGCCTACAACGCCGAGACCGTCGCCGCCTTCATCCAGGGCGCACGCCGTCTGCTGGTGCTGACCGGTGCCGGCATGTCCGCCGAGAGCGGGGTACCGACCTTCCGTGGCCAGGACGACAGCCTGTGGTCGCGCTTCGATCCCGAGCAACTGGCCACCGAGGACGCCTGGCGTGCCGACCCCGCCCTGGTCTGGGGTTGGTACCGCTGGCGCATGGCGATCGTGGCGCAGGCCCAGCCGCACGCCGGGCACCTGGCGCTGGCACGCCTGGCCGAGGTCCGCCACACCACCCTGGTGACCCAGAACGTGGACGACCTGCACCAGCGTGCCGGCAGCGAGGTCGCCGCGCACGTGCACGGCCGGCTGTCGGCGCTGCGCTGCAGCGACTGCGGCCAGCCCTGGCGCGGCTTGCTGCCGCCGATCGACGTGCACACGCCCAGCCAGCGCCTGGTGCCGCCGGTG
>NZ_AQOK01000096.1:0-22966 GCF_000364645.1 Xanthomonas sp. SHU 308
GCGCCGCCGCGGCGGCGGCCACGGCCTGCCAGCGCGCGGCGTCGGCGGCGTCGCGGCGCAGTGCCTCACGCCACTGGCCTGCATTGGAGGGAGGGTGCACGGGCGCGTCTCCGGTATGCCGAACGGCATATTCGAGGATATGCCGCCCGGCGGATGTTGCGCAAGCCGCCGCTGCCGATACTCGCTTCGCCCCGAGACGGCATCCCCTCAGCAAACGGAGACTTCCCATGCGTCGCATCCTGTTCGCCCTGGCACTGGGCCTGACCACCACCTCCACCGCCCTGGCCGCGCCGGCGATGCACTACGACGGCCAGCCGGCGACGCCGGCCAGCAGCGCCGAACGCGAGATCGCCGGCCTGTTCGACCGCTGGAACGCGGCGCTGGCCACCGGCAATCCGCAGCGCGTGGCCGACCTGTACGCCCGCGACGGCGTGCTGCTGCCCACCGTGTCCAACCAGGTGCGCGCCAGCCGCGCCGAGATCGAGGACTACTTCAGCCACTTCCTCGCCGCCAAGCCGCGCGGGGCCATCAACTACCGCCAGGTGCGGCTGCTCGACGACGACAGCGCGGTCGACGCCGGCGTCTACACCTTCACCCTGAACAATCCCGACGGCAGCACCCGCCAGGTGCAGGCGCGCTACACCTTCGTCTACGAAAAGCGCGACGGGCGCTGGCTGATCATCAACCACCACAGCTCGGCGATGCCGGAACCGGTCGCCGCCGCCACGGCCAGCGCCGCAGCGAAGTGAACGTCGCGCCTGTCACCGCCGCCGCGGTAGTCGGGCGCACTTGAAAGCGGACTCCGGCAGCGCCATCCACACGACATCGCCGTCGCTGCCAGGAGTCCATGCCATGTTGGGAATCGGTGCCTTCAAGCAGCGCCTGCCGCGCCCGGGCGAGAGCCTGCCGGGACGCGCGCAGCCGCTGCCGCTGCACAACCGTCACTTCGTCAACGGCCATCCCTTGCGCGATGACTTCGCCGGCCTGGAGCAGGTGCAGTTCGGCCTGGGCTGCTTCTGGGGCGCCGAACGCAAGTTCTGGTCGCTGCCCGGCGTGTTCAGCACGGCGGTCGGCTATGCCGGCGGCGAGACGCCCAATGCCACCTATCGCGAAGTGTGCTCCGGCCAGACCGGCCACACCGAGGCGGTGCTGGTGGCGTTCGACCCGCAGACCGTGCGCTTCGAGCAGTTGCTGCAGACCTTCTGGGAAAGCCACGACCCGACCCAGGGCATGCGCCAGGGCAACGACACCGGCACCCAGTACCGCTCGGCGATCTACTGCACCACCCAGGCGCAGTACGAGGCCGCGCTGGCCAGCCGCGACGCCTACCAGCAGCGCCTGGACGCCGCCGGCTACGGCCCCATCACCACCGAGATCCGCTTCCCGGCGCCGCCGTTCTACTACGCCGAGGACGAGCACCAGCAGTATCTGGCCAAGAACCCGGGCGGCTACTGCGGCCTGGGCGGGACCGGGGTGAGTTGCCCGATCGGACTGGAGGCCTGAGCGAGCGCATCCGCGGATGGTGTGCGCAGGATGCTGTCGCCATCGGGGGTCACCGCGACCGCGGGTGACGTCTCGACGCGAGCCCGTTACTTCGCGGCGCGCGAATCGCGCGTGCTCGCGGCGGCGGACCGTAGCCGTGCCGCATAGCCGGACAACTGCAGCGCCTTGCGTGGCGACAGGTCGGCCTTGAGCCGAGCGATCGCCGCATCGCCGTCGCGGCTGCGGCCGAGCGCGTAGTCGGTGCGTGCCAGTTCCAGCGTTGCGCGCTGGCGGACCGTCAGATTGCCGAAGGGATCGAAGAACGAATCCACGCGGGTGCGGTCCTGCACGCCGGTCCAGCCGAATGCCAGCTCGGCTGGAGTTTCCTCGGCGAGCTGCGCGTAGCGGCGCCGCGCTTCGGCCGGTGCGAGCTGGCCGCTCAGCAGCGCCAGGCGGGTCCGCAACAGCGCCGTTTCGGCGGCCGGTGCGTCGGCGGCGTACGCATCCAGGACGCGGCTCATCCACGCCCAATCGACGTTGCCGGTGTCGGCCTGGGTGCCGAGCAGGTTGAAGGCGAGGATCGCGGCGCGCTGCGTCGCGGTGGTGGCGCGCTCGACCGCATCCGCATTGGGGCGCCCCAGCGTCGACGGCTGCACCAGCGCGATCGCCGGGTCGTGCGCAAGGATCGCCTCCAGGTCCGGTTTGTGGAAATAGCCCACCACGACCAGCACGGTCTTGCCCGGGTGCGCCAGTGCCGCGGCGCGGATGCGCTGGGCCTGCAGGAAGGTGCGGTACAGGTACAGGCGTCGCGGCAGGTCCTGGTCGGCCCGAGGCGCCGGCGTCTGCGCCCATTTCTGCACCGCGGCCACGTTCTCGGCCACATCCGCCGCGAAGAAATCGCGCTGCAACGCGGCCTTGTCGGGGAACGACAGGAAGCCCTGGAACCCCTGCTCGCGGCGTAGTTCCAATGGCGTGTCCAGATCCACGCCGAAGCCGAGTCTGGCGTCCTCCACCGGCGGCATCCAGTCGATCGGACAGAGGGCGACGGGATGCGTCGCAGCGTACGGCAGGATCACGCCCTGCACCTCGTAGGTGTATTCGTAGTAATCGCCGCGCGCCGCCTGCTCCGGCGGGCGTTCGATACAGATCGCGTCCGGCGCGAGTTGCTCCAGGAACGCCGCGAGCACGCCCGGCTGGTCGCGTTCGGAAACCAGTTGCCCCGCGTGCTCCACGCCCAGGATCGCGACCCGCGTCGGTGCCGGTGTGGCGGCCATGCCGGTGGCGCTGGCGGCGGCCAGCGCCAGCGAAAACAAATAACGCGCCATCCATCCGCGCATGCGCCTTCTCCTGTCGACGTCGTGGAAGCACCCTGCTGGCGCGCTGGCATGCGTGACCGCCGTTGCGTCACGCCCGCCAAGGGTCGATCGCGACGCCGCGCTCAGCCGCCGATGGCGTACCTCACGGTGTGTGACGACAAGTGTAGTCATGTGGCGCCGCCGCCGTCTGCATGACAGGTGGCACTGGTCGCGTTACACGAACTCGGCCGCGAACATCTGCCGCATCTGCGCGATCTGCTCCTCGCGTTCGGGGTGCAGCAGGCGCAGGCATTCCTCGGCGAAACTGACCGGGCTGGTGCCGGGGGCGGTGATCAGCCCGCCAGCGCTGACTACGCGGCGTTCCTGATAATGCGTGCTGCCGGCGTAGACGCCGGCGTGCTCGCGCAGGAAGGCTTCGGAATTGCTGGTGTGCGGGCGGCTATCGAGCAGGCCGGCGTAGGCCAGCGCCAGGGTCGCCCCACAGATCGCCGCCACGCCGCGGCCAGCCTCCAGACGCTGCAGCAGCAGTGCGCTCAGTCCTGGAATCTCGCCGGCCTGCCAGCGGTCGCTGCCGGGCAGCAGCCACAGGTCGGCGTCCAATGGCGCCAGGTCCGACAGCGCATAGGTGGGGTGCAGCTCCAGCCCGCCGATCGAGGTGATGGGCTTGCCGTCGATGCTGGCGATCTGGATCGTGTCGCCGAACCAGGCCCGCGCTGCCGGCAGGATGGTGCCGATCTCCCAGTCCGCCACGCCGTCCACCATCACCACTGCGATCGTCGCCATTGCCTTGCCTCTGCACTCGGGCGCGCAGCATAGCCCGGAAAAAGTTGCGGCCGCGCCAACGCGGCGTCGAAAGCGCCATGGGTGATACGCGTTGTGGCTGCGCCTGTTTTGGCGTTCGTGGTTGGTGCGCATCGCGCAGCGCAAGCGCCTGTAGCGACGACATCTGATCGGGCGGGAAAACGGCGGCGAGAGGCGCACCCGCTTGGCCAATTCCCCATTCCCGTTTCCCTATTCCCGGCACCCCAAGCGCAGCATCACCGCGCTTGGGGTGCCGGCTGGCACAACGCTCAGCCGGCCAGCTTGTGCCGGATCGTGTCGCGCAGCGCCTGCAGATCCTTGGCGAAGGTGTCGATGCCGCCGGCCAGCTTTTCGGTAGCCATCGGATCGGCGGCCAGGTCGGCGGCGAAGCGCTTGGCGTCGATCGGCTCGATCTTGGCGCCGTCGGCCTGGCCGGGCGAGAGCTTGCGCGGCAGCGGGCCGTGGTCGGCGTCGAGCTTCTCCAGCAGGTCCGGCGAGATGGTCAGGCGGTCGCAGCCGGCCAGCGCCTCGATCTGCGCGGTGGAACGGAACGAGGCGCCCATGACCACGGTCTGCGAACCGCGGCGCTTGAACTCGTCGTACACGCCGCGCACGAACTGCACGCCCGGGTCCTCGTCGATGGTCGCCGGGGTCTGGCCCTTGGCCACGTACCAGTCGAGGATGCGGCCGACGAAGGGCGAGATCAGGAACACGCCGGCCTCGGCGCAGGCCAGGGCCTGGGTGCGGTTGAAGATCAGGGTCAGGTTGCAGTCGATGCCGTCGCGCTGCAGCTGCCGCGCCGCCTCGATGCCTTCCCAGGTCGCGGCGACCTTGATCAGGATGCGGTCCTTGGGGATGCCGCGCTCGGCGTACATGGCGATGAACTTGTGCGCCTTGGCGATGGTGGCGGCGGTGTCGTGGGCCAGGTCGGCGTCCACTTCGGTGGACACGCGGCCGGGCACCAGCGCGCTGAGCTTGGCGCCGACGCCGATGGTCAGGCGGTCGGCGATCTCGTCGACCAGGGCGGCGTGGTCGCCGTCCTGGCCGCGCGCCCAGGCCAGCGCCTCGTCGATCAGGTCGGCATAGACCGGCAGGTCCAGCGCCTTCTTCACCAGGGTCGGGTTGGTGGTGCAGTCCACCGGCTTGAGCCGCTTGATCGCGTCGTAGTCGCCGGTATCGGCCACGACCACGGACAACTCGCGCAACTGGGCGAGCTTGGAGGGGGCGGAAGAGGTCATCGGTATCTCTCGGGAACGAGTGGGAACAAGGATAGGGCCGCGCACGTTAACGCGCTGCGCGCGCATTGTCGTCGTCGGCGCGCTGCACCGCGGTCACGCGCAGGCGCAGCGGGCGTCCGCCGGGCGCCTGCCAGTCGATCGACTGGCCCACGGCCAGGCCGAGCAGGGCGCTGCCGACCGGGGCCAGCACCGAGATGCGCGCATGCGCGGCATCGGCTTCGTGCGGATAGACCAGGGTCAGCTGATGGCGTTCGCCGTGCAGTTCGTCTTCGCACTCCACGCGGGAATGCATGGTGACGATGCCGGGGGGAATCTGGTCGGGCGCCATCACGGTGGCGCGGTCGAGTTCTGCGCCCAGCGCTTGCGCGGCCGGGTGCTGGTGCAAGGCAGGGGAGTCGAGCAGGGCTTCCAGGCGCGCGAGGTCGCGGCTGGAGACGATCAACGAGGGCGGCAGGCCGCTGTGGTGTTGCGAGGTCATGGACAGGCTCCGGTTGGATGGCACAACGAACGGAGGCGGCACCGCGCCGCCCCCGTTCCCATTGTGCAAGCAAGCCGGCGCCGATGCGACGCCTCGGCCGGTCGGCCTGTTCAGGCCACCTGGCGCGGCGCCTGGTCCGGCAGCGACGCCTGCGCCGGCAGCGTGAACAACTCCTCGGGCAGCGCACCGAACAGGTGCGCCAGTTGCTGCAGGAACGCGCCCATCGCCGAACTGCGCCGCCACAGCATGGCGATGCGTCGGCTCGGCCCGCCGTCGGGCGCGAACGGGAGCAGGCGCAGGTTCGGCGGATTGGCCACCGGCGGCTGCACCGCCAGCAGCGGCAGCAGGGTCACGCCGACGTTGGCGGCGACCATCTGCCGCAGCGTCTCCAGGCTGGTGGCCTGGAACTCGGCTTTCTCCAGCGCGCCGGACAGGTGGCACACGTCCAGCGCCTGGTCACGCAGGCAGTGCCCGTCCTCGAGCAGCAGCAGGCGTTGCGCGTGCAGTTCGTCCATGGTCAGCGGGGTCGGCCGCCGCGCCAGCGGATGCTGCTCGGGCACCGCCAGCACGAACGGTTCCTCGAACAGGAATTCGGCATGCAATTGCTCGTCGTGCAACGGCAGCGCCAGCAGCGCCGCGTCCAGCCGGCCCTCGCGCAGGCGGGTCAGCAGCACGTCGCTCTTCTCTTCGATCAGCAGCAGTTCCAGCTGCGGGAAGCGCGCGCGGATGCGCGGGATCACATGCGGCAGCAGGTACGGGCCGAGCGTGGGGAAGATGCCCAGGCGCACGGTGCCGGCTTCCGGATCCTGGCTGCGCCGCGCCGCCTCCTTCATCTGCTCGATCTCGGCGACGATGCCGCGCGCGCGGCTGGCGGCCTCGCGCCCGGCCGGGGTCAGCATGACCTTGCGCGGCGCGCGCTCGACCAGCGGCACGCCCAGTTCGTCCTCGAGCTTCTTGATCTGCGTGGACAGCGTCGGCTGGCTGACGAAGCAGGCCGCGGCGGCGCGCCCGAAATGCTTGTGATCGGCCAGCGCCACCAGGTATTTCAGATCACGCAGGTTCATCAGCGGGTTCCTCGGAACGCAGCGGCGGGAGGTGACGCAGGGTCACAGCATAGAGCGTGTGGCGCACTTGGCGACGAGACAGATGGGCGCGCGCGGTGGAGACCGCACACCCTGGTCCCGCGCCGGCAGTGCGGCGCGGGACGGGGCGGATCAGGCCGCTTCGGCGACGCTGCCGCTGGCGACCGGTGCACTGTGGCGGATCAGGTGATCGAACGCGCTCAGCGCCGCCTTGGAGCCTTCGCCCATGGCGATGATGATCTGCTTGTACGGCACCGTGGTCGCATCGCCGGCGGCGAATACGCCGGGCAGCGAGGTCTGGCCGCGGTCGTCGACCACGATCTCGCCGCGCGGCGACAGCGCCACCGTGCCCTGCAGCCATTCGGTGTTCGGCAGCAGCCCGATCTGCACGAAGATGCCTTCCAGCGCCACGCGATGCACATCGCCGCCGACGCGGTCCTTGTAGACCAGGCCGGTGACCTTCTGGCCGTCGCCCAGCACTTCGGTGCTCTGCGCGTTGACCAGGATGTCGACGTTGCCCAGGCTGCGCAGCTTGCGCTGCAGGACTTCGTCGGCGCGCAGCTTGCTGTCGAACTCGACCAGGGTGACGTGGCTGACGATGCCGGCCAGGTCGATCGCCGCTTCCACGCCGGAGTTGCCGCCGCCGATCACCGCCACGCGCTTGCCCTTGAACAGCGGGCCGTCGCAGTGCGGGCAATAGGCCACGCCCTTGTTGCGGTACTGGTCTTCGCCGGGCACGTTCATCTGCCGCCAGCGCGCGCCGGTGGAAAGGATCACCGTGCGGCTCTTCAGCGATGCGCCGTTGGCCAGCTTGACCTCGACCAGGCCGTCGGCGCCGGCCGGCACCAACTGTTCGGCGCGCTGCAGGTTCATGATGTCCACGTCGTACTGGCGCACGTGCTGCTCCAGCGCCGCGGCCATTTTCGGGCCTTCGGTCTCCTGCACGGAGATGAAGTTCTCGATCGCCATGGTGTCCAGTACCTGGCCGCCGAAGCGCTCGGCCGCAACGCCGGTGCGGATGCCCTTGCGCGCGGCGTAGATCGCCGCCGCCGCGCCGGCCGGGCCGCCGCCGACCACCAGCACGTCGAACGGCGCCTTGGCCGCGATCGCCGCCGCATCGCGCTTGGCCGCGCCGGTGTCGAGCTTGGCCACGATCTGCTCCAGGGTCATGCGGCCCTGGTCGAAGACTTCGCCGTTGAGGTAAACGGTGGGCACCGACATGATCTGCCGCGCCTCGACCTCGTCCTGGAACAGCGCGCCGTCGATCGCCACGTGCTGGATGTTCGGGTTCAGCACCGCGGCCAGGTTCAGCGCCTGCACCACGTCCGGGCAGTTCTGGCAGGACAGCGAGAAATAGGTTTCGAAGCGGTACTCGCCGGGCAGGTTGCGCACCTGCTCGATCAGTTCGGCGGTGGCCTTGGACGGATGCCCGCCGACCTGCAGCAGCGCCAGCACCAGCGAGGTGAACTCGTGGCCCATCGGCAGGCCGGCGAAGCGCAGGTGGATGTCGTGGCCGGGGCTGTTCAGCGCGAACGAGGGCGCGCGCTCGCCGCTGTCGCGGTGCACGTCCAGGGTGATCTTGTCCGACAGCAGCACAAGGTCCTCGAGCAGGTCGAGCATCTCGCGCGACTTGGCGCCATCGTCCACCGACGCGGTGATGTGGATGGGCCGGACGACCCGCTCCAGGTAGGCCTTCAACTGGGTTTTCAGATCGGCATCCAACATGGCGGACTCCTGACGTTGGGCAAAGCGAGGGGGAGGCACGCTGCCGGAGCAGCGCGCTGCGAAGAGGGAGGAGGGATGAACCGCAGCCGGCGCCGGCGGACGATGCCGGCTGCGGTTCACCCCCACCCCCGCCGCGAGGCGGAGATGGGAGCGCGGGCGGCTTAGATCTTGCCGACCAGGTCCAGCGACGGCTTCAGGGTCTTCTCGCCTTCCTTCCACTTGGCCGGGCAGACCTCGCCCGGGTGCGAGGCGACGAACTGCGCGGCCTTGAGCTTGCGCAGGGTCTCGGTGACGTCGCGGGCGATCGCGTTGTCGTGGATCTCGAGGGTCTTGATCACGCCTTCCGGGTTGATCACGAAGGTGCCGCGCAGGGCCAGGCCTTCTTCCTCGATGTGCACGCCGAAGGCGCGGGTCAGCTGGTGGGTCGGGTCGCCGATCAGCGGGAACTGGGCCTTGCCCACCGCCGGGGAGGTCTCGTGCCACACCTTGTGCGAGAAATGGGTGTCGGTGGTGACGATGTAGACCTCGGCGCCGATCTTCTGGAACTCGGCGTAATGCTCGGCGGCGTCTTCCACTTCGGTCGGGCAGTTGAAGGTGAAGGCGGCCGGCATGAAGATCAGCACCGACCACTTGCCCTTCAGGTCCGCGTCGGTGACTTCGATGAATTCGCCATTGCGGTAGGCGTTGGCCTTGAACGGCTGGACCTGGGTGTTGATCAAAGACGACATGGAGTTTCCTCGTGGTTGCAATAGGGGTCGGGGGATGGAACGAGGCTCATGATAGGGGGCGCCGATAGATCCCTCAAATCGATTGATGGAATTGAATAGATAGATTTCCTCTATCGATTCCCAAGCCTGGCTCTTTGCTGCACTGCCGCGCGAACAGCGCGTCAGCCGCCCAGGGCGCATGGGCGGCGGTCCGTTCTACCACGTTGGCTTTTCCGCGCTCGCTGCGTCATCGTGACAGCGATGAATGCGCCCACCCCCGAATCCCTGCTGCGCGACGCCTGCACCCAGGTCGAGCGCGGCGATGCCGAAGCTTTGCTGCTGCATGCCCTGCAGCGCGACCGTGCGTGGCTGTTCGCGCACGCCCGCGATCCGTTGGCGGACGAGGTGGCGGATGGGTTTCAGGCGCTGCTCGCCCGGCGAGCGCAGGGCGAGCCGGTGGCCTACCTGACCGGCCGGCGCGGCTTCTGGACCCTGGACCTGGCGGTCGGGCCGGCCACGCTGATCCCGCGCGCGGACACCGAGCGGCTGGTGGAGCTGGCGCTGGAGCGACTGGATCCGGCGCCGGGCCGGCGCATCGCCGACCTCGGCACCGGCAGCGGCGCGATCGCCCTGGCCTTGGCCAGCGAGCGGCCCCGGGCGCAGGTGCTGGCCACCGACCTCAGTACGGCCGCCCTGGCGGTGGCGCAGGCCAATGCGCAGGCGCACGGCCTGGGTAACGTCGCTTTCGCGCATGGGCCGTGGTTGGCGCCGCTGGCCGGCCAGCGCTTCGATCTGATCGCCAGCAACCCGCCGTACATCGCCGCCGGCGATCCGCACCTGCAGCAGGGCGACCTGCGCTACGAACCGGCCAGCGCGCTGGCGTCCGGCCCCGATGGGCTGGACGACCTGCGCCGGATCGTCGCCGATGCGCCGGCGCATCTGCTGCCCGGTGGCTGGCTGCTGCTGGAACACGGCTGGGACCAGGGCGCGGCGGTGCGCGCGCTGCTGGAGGCAGCCGGCTTCGCGGAGGTGGCGACGTATCAGGACCTGGAAGCGCGCGATCGGGTCACGCTGGGGCGCCAGCCGCTGGCCTGACCCGCCGGCGCCGGGGTATGGTGCGTGGGTAACGATGCCGGACATGGATGACCCGCAATGTTCACCCCCAGTCGCCTTTCGAATGCGATGCGCGTACCGCCCACGCCCGCCGTGGCACAGACGGGTGCGCGGCATGCCGAGGGTGCGTGGATCCCTGCCGGCGTGACCGCTCGTCGCAGGCCCCGTCTCAGAATCCTGCGCGCACTCGCTGTCGCTGCCATCCTCGTGGCTGGCGCGGGCTGCTCCAACGGCATCGACGTCGGCAACGATGGCGCAACCGGGCATCTGAATCCTCACCCGGTCAAACGCGACGAGGTCATCGCCACGTCCCATGCGCCGGGGCCGTGGGATGCATTCGAGGGCGCCTACATCGGATACGACGTCGTCAATAAGAAGTGCGTTCCGATGATCCCCTTCCTTGGTCAACAGCAAGTCCCCAATACCGGACTCGACGTTCCGATGACCCGCGTAGACGACCATACGTGGAAGGGGTATTTCTACCGTGATGCGCTGCAGGATGAGGATTACTTCAAGCTTGGGGTGTGCCATTGGGACGTCACGAGCGTGAGCGCCAGTGCGATTGCTCAGGGCCTAAGGTTTGCGTGGAGCGGCTCTATGGAGAAGATCCTGCGCGAAGGTGGAGGGACCAGGTATTTCAAGAAGGTCGCGTATGGGGATAAGTCCCTGGTCCCTTACGGGGCACAGGATTTCGATCCTGCTGATCCTGAAGTGCTACAGCATCCGGACGCGTATTTCTCTGTCACCCTCGCTGTCAGGGAGGCCCAGCCGTGAAGGGGATTGATCAAGCGGTTGCCGATGCGGCCAACGACGCGTATCTGAATCGTCCTCGAAGCGAGATCGCTGCAAGAAGCAGGTGCATTCAGGTGAGAGGCGCTACTGGGTTCTCGGCTTTGCCAGTGGCTCAGCTACAGGCTTCCAGTCAGTTATGTAACCAATACCTGGCGCTGCCGCATGCCGGTATCAGAGCCCGATGGCGGTTCATCAGGAAAATCCGGGCCATGGATGTGGGTCAGGATCTCACTTGTACCCATTGCGCGATGGGCAGTGGCGACATGGTTTCCAGCGAGTAAGATCGCAGTCGCAACTTGGAGTCTTGATAAAGGAGAGGTGGCGCGATGAGCGACGAAAAGAGCACGTACAGCGACAATCCCTATCGTCCACGCGCCCGCACGATGCGCGATGCGCAACTCCTGCGCGACATGGGCAGCATCAATGCGGACGTCTACGCCAGGCTCGGCGCGCTGCCGCGTGGCGGGGTGCCGATTGCGCCCTGGCGCAAGCCGAGACTGCCATTGCCACCAGACCCCACTGCCGCGCTGCCTGCGGCCTATCCCCCCGAGGACGATACGATGAAACTGCACCACCTGGCCGCTGCCGCCATCATGCCCCTGGCCGCGACCGCCGCCGGTTGTTCGAAAGGTATCGATGTTGGCAACGACGGTGCGACCGGGCATCTGAATCCGCATCCGGTCAAGCGCTACGAGGTCATCGCCACGTCAAATGCGCCGGGACCGTGGGATTCTTTCAAGGGTGCTTACATTGGATATGACGTCATCAATAAGAATTGTGTGCCGATGATGCCAGTTCTTGGCGAGCAGCATGTGCCTAACACCGGGCTCGATATTCCTATGGTCCAGGTGGATGACCACACATGGAAGGGCTATTTTTATCGCGATGCCCTGCTGGATGAAGATTATTTCAATCTCGGGGTTTGCCACTGGGATGTGACAAGTGTGGGTGTTAGCGCGATTGGCAAGGGTGTGAAATTCGGTTGGGGAGGGTTGTTGGAAAAAATCTTGCGCGAGGGTGGTGGGAAAAGCTATTTCAAGAATAGTTCTTATGGGGATCCTGCTTTGGTTCCCTATGGTGCGCTAGAGTTCCAGTCTGACGATCCCGAGGTTCTTAAAGACCCTGATGCTTATTTCCCAGTGACGATCACTGTTAAGGAAGTCAAGTCATGAAAGTCATTGATCAGGCGTTAGCTGATGCAAGTAATGACTCGTATGCCAACCGATCACAGCGTGATGTGGGCGATAACAATAGATATGTTTCTCTAGATGGCCAGGATTATAAGATATTTGGCTATGCCAGTGATCCGGCTACCGGCTTTCACGCAACTGCGTATCAAAGCGTTGCGTCGCCTCACAATGTTATTGTCGCGTACCGAGGTACTGATCCTGGTCTATTTTCAGGTAAGAGTGTTTCGGAAAAAGCGGACCACGCGCTGACGACGCTGCAGGACATCGCCGTCGATGCAAAGATGGTGCGAGATACCGTCAACGCGCAGAAGTCTGCGGCCGACGCGTTTACAGCGCAGATGATCGCCAAAGCGGCTGCGCAGGGCATCCCGAAAACCCAGATATTCGCTGCCGGCCACTCCCTGGGCGGCGCATTGGCGGAACTCCAGGCCGCCAAATATGGCCTGCGCGGCGCCACCTACAACGGCTTCGGCGCGGCGGACATGATCGATGGCCCGCCGCAGCCGGGCTTCCAGCTCACCAACTACCGCATGGCCGGCGACGTGGTGAGCGCGGCCAGTCCGCATGTCGGCAAGGTGGTGTCGCTGGCCAGCGAAGAGGACATCCAGAGCCTGCGTGCCGGCCGCTACCTGGATGCGCCGCCCGGGTCGGCGCCGCCAAACGCGCTGATCGCGATGCGGCTGAGCGACCACGGCGGCCAGCAGCACTTCAGCAGCGACAGTCCGGACAATATCCTGCAACCCCAGCGCTTCCAGGAAGCGACGCAGCGCTACGCGGCGAACAAGGACGCCATCGACCGCTTCGGCAGCGATGTGTCCTTCGCACGCGCCGAACTGTCCGAGTCGCTGCGGCAGATGCGCGGGAACGACGGGCAGGGCCAACTGTCGCCGAATCTGCGGCGGCAACTCAACGAGTACCTCGTGCTCAACGCCGATCCCGCCATTCGCGACACCATCGCGCGTGGCGCGCCCGTGCGCGGGGTTGCCGACGGCCTGCAACACGGTGCCGATGCCGTGCGCGCCGGCGGTCGCTACGTGCAAGCGCTGGACGAACGTATCGCGATCGTGGCGCGGGAGGGCGGGCGCCTTACCGCGCCCTTCATCCCGGTTGCGCCGCTGGCTGGACATGTGGTGGGCGAAGCCGCCCGTCTGCACGGTCAAGGTGCGGATGCGGCGGCGCGGTGGGTGGGCGGCGGGCTGGAATCGGCCAAAGGCGCCGTGGAGCGAGGCGCGCATGCGGCTGCCGACGCCGTGGTGGAGCGGATCCATGATCCTCGCTTCCAGGCGGGCGTGGCCAACGTCGCCAATCACATCGTCGATGCCTACGATGGCGCGCGGGTCGCGGCGCAAACCGCCACGCAGACGTATCAGCTCGGCAAGCAGGCGGTCTCCGATGGGATCGACCGGGCCGAACGTGCGGTGGCGCAAAGCTACGACGCAACCAAGCACGTGGTGACCGACGGCGTGCAGCAGGTGGGGCGCGCGGCGACCCAGGCCTACGATGCGGCCAAACACACGGTCGCCAACGGTGTGGAGCGTGTCGAGCGCGCCGCCACGCAGACCTACGACGCGACCAAACACGCGGTGGCCGAGGGCGCGGAGCAAGTTGGGCGCGCTGCCACGCAGACCTACGTTGCCACGAAGCACGCGGTCGCCAACGGGGCGGAGCGCGTCGAGCGTGCGGCCACGCAGACCTACGACGCGACCAAGCATGCGGTTGCCGATGGCGCCGAGCGTGTCGAGCGCGCTGCCACCCAGGCCTACGACGCGTCCAGGCAGGCGGTCTCGCAAGCGGCCGACAGCGCCGCGCGGATAGGCACGCAGGCGTACCAGAGCGCAAGGCAGACCGCCGCGCAGGGCATCGACGCGGCCAAGCACGTTGCTGGCCAGGCCTACGACACGCTGACCCATCCCGGGCAGTGGTTCCAGCGCAGCGCTCCGGCCCACGCACCCGCGCAGCCGCATCCGCAGGCGCCTGCCGCGACGACGCCGGCTTCCGGAGCCCACTCGGCGCCGCCGGCCGGACACGCGGCCGATCGTGCGCAGAACCTGGGCGCGCTGTCTGCGTCCGATCAGGCCATGTTCGCGCGCATCCGCAAGGACGTGCCGGCGCAGATCGACGATGCGCACGTCGCGCAGGCGATGCTCGGCGCCAAGCAGGCCGGCATCGCCGGCGCCGACAAGATCGACCGGGTGCAGATGGCCGGCGACACGCTGTGGGTGTCCGGCACCACGCCGGGCTTCCGCGCCGCCACGGACGTGGCGCAGGCCGCTGCACCGATGCACGAGACGGTGCAGCAGGCGCAGGCGTTCAACCAGCAGCGCGCGCAGCACCTGGCCATGGAAGCGCAGCAGCGGTTGCAGGACGCCCCTGGCGGCAGAGGCGCGCCGGCGATCGGTTGATCCCGACCCCGGTTGGCCGATCGGCGCTGCGCCAGGTCCGTTCGCGGCCGGCCGTTGCTGGTCAGCGCCGCTCAAGTGGCGCGCATGGGTAGAATCGCGGTTTTCCCGCAGGAGTCGCCATGCGCACGCTGTATCCCGAGATCGAGCCGTTCGACAGCGGCATGTTGCCGGTGGACGCACGGCATACCCTGTCCTACGAACAGTGCGGCAATCCGCACGGCAAGCCGGTGGTGCTGCTGCATGGCGGTCCCGGCGGCGGCTGCAACGCCAAGATGCGTCGCTTCCACGATCCGGCCAAGTACCGCATCGTGCTGTTCGACCAGCGCGGCTCCGGCCGCTCCACGCCGCATGCCGACCTCGTCGACAACACCACCTGGGACCTGGTCGCCGATATCGAGCGGCTGCGCACGCACCTGGGCATCGACCGCTGGCAGGTGTTCGGCGGCAGCTGGGGCTCGACCCTGGCGCTGGCCTACGCGCAGAGCCATCCGGAGCGCGTCACCGAACTGGTGCTGCGCGGCATCTTCATGCTGCGTCGCTGGGAACTGGAGTGGTTCTACCAGGAAGGTGCCAGCCGCCTGTTCCCCGATGCCTGGGAGCACTACGTCGCGGCGATCCCGCCGGTGGAGCGCGCCGACCTGATCTCGGCCTTCCACCGGCGCCTGACCAGCGACGACGAGGCGACCCGCCTGGCCGCGGCCAAGGCCTGGAGCGTGTGGGAAGGCGCGACCAGCTTCCTGCACGTGGACGCCGATTTCGTCGACAGCCACGAGGACCCGCACTTCGCGCTGGCCTTCGCCCGCATCGAGAACCACTACTTCGTCAACGGCGGCTTCTTCGAGGTCGAGGACCAGTTGCTGCGCGACGCGCACCGCATCGCCGACATCCCGGGGGTGATCGTGCACGGCCGCTACGACGTGGTCTGCCCGCTGGCCAACGCCTGGGACCTGGCCAAGGCCTGGCCGAAGGCGACGCTGCAGATCCCCCCGGCCTCCGGCCATTCCGCGTTCGAGCCCGAGAACGTCGACGCGTTGGTGCGCGCCACCGACGGCTTCGCCTGAGTCCGCGCGCGGCTGCATAGCGCGTTCACGGAAGGGCGGTGCTGCGCATGGCGGCACCGTCCACTGCAATGATTCAGCAGGCCAGCGCGTTGCCGGGTTCGCATCCGGCGGCGGTGATGGCGCCGGCCGCTGCGAAGGGGTGCGTGTCGAGCTGTGCCTGCTTGGTCTCGTCGGTCCACACCACGAACGATTCGAGCACGTTGTCGCCGAAGGTGGTGCTGATCGCCACGTCGGCGGCGTCGCGGCCGCGCGCGATCAGCACCCGGCCGATGCGCGGCACGTTGTGGCGTGCATCGAAGGTGTACCAGCGCCCGTCGAGGAAGGCTTCGAACCAGCCGGAAAAATCCATCGGTGCGTCCGAGACCGGGACACCGATGTCGCCCAGATAGCCGGTGCAGTAGCGCGCCGGGATGTTCATGCAGCGGCACAGCGCGATCGCCGCATGCGCGAAGTCGCGGCACACGCCGCGCCCTTCCTGCAGCGCCTGCGCGGCGCTCTTGGTGGCGCAGGCATGGGCATAGCCGAAGGCGATGCGCGTATGCACGTAGTCGCAGATCGCCTGTACCCGTGCCCAGCCGGGCGGCGTGCCGCCGAACAGCTCCCAGGCCATGCCACTGAGCAGGTCGGTCTCGCAGTAGCGGCTGCCGAGCAGGTACACCAGGGTGGCGTCGGGCAACTGCTCCACTGGGGTCTGCGCGGCGTCGTAGCGGTACTGGTCCGGCAGTCCGCTGTCGCGCACCACCGCATCGGCACGCAGGGTCAGCGTTCCGGCGGGCGCCTGCAGGCGCGTGCAGCGGTTGCCGAAGCCATCGCGATAACGGTGCAACGGCAGCGCCGGCACGCTGTGCAAGGCGGTGGCGGCAACGATGTCGTCGCGGCGGCTGTCGTGGATGTCCAGCATCGCCAGCATCGGCGTCGCCTGTGCGAACCGGTAGCGGATTTCGTAACCGAGGCGGATGAGCATGTGGGGTCCGATGCGGGGCGGGTTTCCGGTGCGGACCGGTCCAGCCCGAGCGTGCGCATGCCGCGCTCAGCTTGGCGTGAAGACCGGCGCCACGTGCTTCAGCATGCTGAGCGGCGCTACGGGCAGGGCATGGCAGACGGCCGTGGCGGCAATCAAGGCGTTGCGTACGCTGGCATAGCGTGGCGGGCCGCAGAGGTCTGACGTGCGCGGTCGCTGCCGCGCGTTGCCGCGCCATCGGCGGTGGATCGGCTTCACCAACGACCGGCCAGCAGGGCCTCCGTCAACACGTGCAGTTTGGCCGAGCGTTGCCGTGATGGCGGATAGATCAACGACAGCGTGCGGCTGCGGCCTTCGAACGCCTGCAGCACACGGTGCAGGCGCCCGTCGGCCAGTGCATCGGCCACCGCGAAATCCATCACCTGCACGATGCCCATGCCGGCGATGGCGCCTTCCACCAATGGATCGCCGTGGTCGAACACCATCCGCGCCGGCGGCGCGAAGCCGCAGCGTTGTCCATCCTGCAGGAACTGCCAGTTCACCAGGCGTCCGCTGCGCGGATTGCGGATGGCCAGGCAGGCGTGATCGCGCAGCGCGTCGAGATCGGCGGGTGCGTCGCGTGCCGCCAGGTAGGCGGGACTGGCGACGGTCACCCAGCGCAGCGGCCGCAGCGGCCGTGCGACGATGCGCCTGTCGGCGATGGGGCCGGTGCGCAATGCGGCGTCGAAGCCTTCCTCGATCAGGTCGACCAGGCGGTCGCTGAGCACGGTTTCCACGCGTAGCTGCGGGTGTTGCGCCAGTAACGGGGCCAGCAGCGGTATCAGCACCTTGCGACCGAACATCGACGGTGCGCTGATCTTGAGCGTGCCGGACGGCGTGCAGGCGCGGTCCGCCAGTTGCCGCTCGGCGTCGTCCAAGCCGCACAGCAGCGGCGCTACCTGCTCGACGAACTGGCGTCCATCCGGAGTCAGCCCGACATTGCGGGTCGTGCGCTGCAGCAGCTTGACGCCCAGCGCCGCTTCCAGCCTGCCGATCGCGCGCGACAGCCCGGATTGACTGACACCGAGCTGGCCAGCGGCGACGGTGAAACTGCGCGCCTCCGCCACCTGCACCAGCATGCGCACGGCATTGAGATCCATGCCTTTGCTATTCATGCAAAAAATCATGACACATATGAAGAGGCAAGGATTTATCGACGATGCCGCATCAATGACACTGGCGGTTCTCCCCTAAGCACCCGATGCCGATGCATGCACTCTCCCATCCGCGCAGGGCGTTGGCGCTGCTCGCCACCGCGCAATTGCTGATCGCCCTGGACGCCACCATCATCTTCGTCGCCCTGCACGACATGGGTCGTGCGCTGCAGATCGACGCGCAGCGCCTGCAATGGGTGGTCAGCGCCTACACCGTGGCGTTCGGCGGTTGCCTGCTGCTCGGCGGCCGCGCCGCCGATCTGCTGGGGCGGCGCCGCTTCTACCGGCTGGGCATGCTGCTGTTCGCGCTGGCCTCGTCGCTCGGCGCGCTGGCGCCCAGCGCGGTGCTGCTGATCGTTGCGCGGGCCGCGCAAGGCGTGGGCGCGGCATTGCTGTTTCCGGCGACGCTGGCCTTGATCAACACCCTCTATGCCGAGGGCGCGGCGCGCAATCGCGCGTTGGCGATCTGGAGCACGGCCAGCGCGGTGGGGCTGGCGCTGGGCACCTTGCTGGGCGGCGCGCTGACTCAGGCCTTCGGGTGGCCGGCGGTACTGGCGGTCATCGTGCCGCCGGCCATCGCCTGCGCGGCGGCGGCAGGGCGGTGGTTGCCTGCGGATGGCCCGCGCGCGCATGGCCGCACCTTCGACCTGGCAGGATGCGCCACCGTGACCACCGGCGGCAGCCTGCTGGTCGCCACCTTGGTGCAGGGCCCGGAATGGGGCTGGAGCGCGCCGGCCACGCTGTCCTGCCTGCTGGCATCGGCGGTGCTGCTCGCGGCGTTCGTGTGGATCGAACAGCGTAGCCGCGATCCGTTGATGCGCTTTTCGCTGCTGTGTCTTCCCGGTCTGCGCGCCGCACTGGGCCTGACGTTCGCGTTCATGAGCAGCTACGGCGTGCAGTACTACTTCCTGGCGCTGTACTTTCAGGACGGCTATGGCTGGAGTCCGTTGCAGGCCGGCATGGCGTTCCTGCCGCCGACGGTGGTCTGCGCCTTCGGCATCCGCATCGCCGAGCGCTTGCTGCAGCGGCGTTCGCCGCGGCAGGTGCTGGCCTGGGGATTCGGCGCGGGTGCGCTGGGCATCGCCGCGGCGACCGTCGCATTGCCGCACGGCGCGGGCTACTGGCCGTTGCTGCCGGGCATCGTCCTGCTCAGTGTGGGGCAGGGCATGAGCTGGACGGCGATGTGGGTGGTGGCTGGCCAGGGCGTGCCGGCACAGCAGCAGGGCGTGGCGTCGGGCATGGCCGCCACCGCGCAGCAGATCGGTGGGGCGGTGGGCCTGGCGGTACTGGTGATGGCGGCCAATGCGGCGCGCGGCGCGCAACCGGCCGCCAGTGCGGCGGCGCTGGATGGATTGGTGCAGGCGCAGTACGGTGCTGCGCTGTTCGCGGTTCTGGGCGTGGCCATCGCGCTCCGCCTGCGTGACCCGCGCAGCGCGTGCGGTGCAGCGCCCTGCCTGTCGCGCTAGGCATGACCGATCGGCCGGACCAGCGTCCGCCTCGGCTTACTCCAGCGCCAGCAACTGCGGCTGCAGCGCGCTGAAGATCCGCGCCAGCCGCTGCGCCCAGGCCTGCTGGCCGGCGGCATCGGCGATCAGGTCCTGGCGGATCTCCAGTTCCACATGCGGCAGGCCGCGGCCTTCGCCGTGCACGGGCACCGCGTAGTCGCTGCTGTCGCTGACCGCGTACGGCGCGTTGTCGCCGACCAGCAGGTCGTCTTCCGCGCGCAGCGCCTGCAGCAGCGCGTGGGCGAAGCGGGTGTCGCGGTGATACAGCACGCCGGCATGCCAGGGCCGCGGCACGCCGTCCATCACCGGGGTGAAGCTGTGCATCATCACCAGCACGGTGGGGCGCGCGGCGGCGCGGCGTGCGTCCAGTTCGGCGGCGATGCGTGCGTGGTAGGGCGCATGCACGGCATCGATGCGCTGCTGCCGCTGCGCCGCCGTGAGTGCGGCGTTGCCCGGCACCACGGTGCGGTCGCTGACGGACGGGATCAGTGTCGGCGAGGCGAGCGGGCGGTTGCAGTCGATCAGCAGCCGCGAGTAGGTCTGTTCGATCGCCCAGGCGTCGAGCAGCGCGGACAGCGCGCGGGTGGTGCCGGCGATCCCGATGTCCCAGCCGATGTGCCGGTCCAGTTCCGCCTGCGCCAGGCCGAGGCCGTGCAACGCGCGCGGCACTGCCTGTCCCGCGTGATCCGCCAGCAGCACGAACGGCGATGTACCGTGTGGTCGGTGGATGCTGAACACCGGCGGGTCGTCCGCGCCCAGCAGCGGCGGCAATGCGTGGCTGAGACCCTCAGCCACGCGGCGTGCCGTCGAGTTCGTGTTCGATCATCCACAGCCCCGCCCACAGCTTCGCGTCCAGTGCGTAGCCTTCGCCCATCTTCTGCACCAGCCATGCGGCGGCGCGCGTGCGCGGCACCGAATGCACGGTGATGTCCTCGCTGGCGTCGCCGCCGCCGTTGCCGACCTTGCGCAGGCCGCTGGCGCGCACGAAGGCGATCTTCTCGTTGCTGGCGCCGGCCGAGGTCGGGCCGATCAGCAGCACCTTGGCGTGCTCGGCGGTCCAGCCGGTTTCCTCTTCCAGTTCGCGCACCGCCGACGCCTCGATCGATTCGCCGGCATCGATGTCGCCGACCAGGCCGGCCGGCATCTCGATGGTGCGCGCCTGCAGCGGCACGCGGAACTGTTCGACGAACAGCACTTCGTCGTCCGGCGTGACCGCGACGATGATCGCGGCCAGGCCGCCGGCGTGCACGCGTTCGGAATACTCCCAGGTGCCGCGCACGACCATGCGCTGGTACTTGCCTTCGTAGACGACGCGGGGCGGGGAATCGTGGCGGGGCATGGGCAGCTCGCAAGATGGCGGAGGAAGAAGGCGCGGTCGCGCACGGCGCGGTCCGGCGATGCGGTGCAGTGTAGAACGTGCGCTGTGTTTTTTTGATGCGCGCCAGGTCGTGCCCGGGGTCGCTGGCGCCGCGCGAGTCGCTCGGCGCCGGTCGCGACGGCACGGTGCAACCGGCACAGCGCGTGCGAGGGCGTGCCTGCTTCGTGCAGCGGCATCGCCTGCCCGTGGCGAAGGCCAGCGCTCAGCCGGCCACAAACTCCAGGCCGGCCGCCTGCAGCAGGCGGCGTCGGGTCAGCGGCCCGAAGCGCAGCGCCTCGCATAGGCCGTGCAGCATGTCGGCATCGGCCGCACCGCGGGCGAAGTCCGCGCTGGCGGTGTGCAGCGGCGCGTCCAGGGCGATGGTGGTCAGCTGCCGCCACAGCAGCGCGTGCTCGCGCTGCTCGCGCAGGCGCACGGCCATCTGCGCAGCGCCGCGTAGGCGCAGGAACGCCACTTCGTCGACCCGCGCCAGCAGCGTGTCCAGGTCGCCGAAATGCGCCAGCAGGATCGCCGCCGACTTGGCGCCGATGCCGGTGACGCCGGGAATGTTGTCGATCGCATCGCCGGTCAGTGCCAGGTAGTCGGCGATCTGGTGCGCATGCACGCCGTGGCGCGCCTTGACCCCGGCCGCGCCCCAGCGCTGGCCGCGGCCGTAGTCCCATTGTTCGTCGAACTCCAGCAGTAGCTGCGACAGATCCTTGTCGGCGGACACGATCACGCCGTGGAAACCGTCGCCGCGCGCACGGTGCAGGGCGCTGCCGATCAGGTCGTCGGCCTCGTAGTCGTGGTGCGCCAGCACGCCCAGGCCCAGGGCCGCGCACAGCGCCTTGCAGTGCGCGAACTGGCGGCGCAGCGCGTCCGGCGCCGGCGCGCGGTTGGCCTTGTAGGCGGCGTACAGGCGATGCCGGAAGCAGCTGTCCAGCGCTTCGTCGAAGGCGATCACGATGTGCTGCGGTCGCTCGCGCTCGAGCAGGTCGAGCAGGAAGCGCGCGAAGCCGTGCACCGCATTGGTCGGCCAGCCCTGTGCGTCCTGGAATTCGTCGGGAATCGAATGCCAGGCGCGGAACACGTACAGGCTGGCGTCGACCAGGTACAGCGGCCGCGACAGGGGCAGGCCTGCGTTCACGGCGTCCAGTCGCTGAGCAGCGCGCGTGGGTCCGGCCGCTCACGCTCCGGCACGTCGAGGCGGGCGGTGCCGATGTGGATGAAGCCGGCGACATGCTCGTGTTCGGCCAGGCCCAGCCGCGCGGACACCGTTTCGTCATACGCCATCCAGCCGGTCAGCCATTGCGCACCGAAGCCGTAGGCCTGCGCGGCCTGCAGCAGCGCGAAGCACACCGAACCGGCGGTCATCCACTGTTCGATTTCTGGCACCTTGTGCCCGCGCTGCAGGCAGGCGATGACCGCGATCACCACCGGCGCATGCGCGAAGCGTTCGCGATCCTTCTCCACCGCCGCCGGCGCCGCGCCGGGATCGCGCTGCAGGGTGCGCGCGGCGAGGAGGTCGCCCAACGCCTGACGCGCCGGGCCGGCGATGCGCAGGAAGCGGAACGGCACCAGCTTTCCGTGATCGGGGACACGCACCGCCGACTGCAGCATGGCCAGCAGCGTTTCCGCGTCCGGTCCCGGTTCGCCCAACTGCTTGGATGGCACTGAACGGCGCGCATCCAGCGCTTGCAGCGAATGAATTGTGCGCATAGTCTCGATTCCGTGGGGCGGGCGCGGAATTATAGTCGGGCGCTCGCAGGCGGCAGCGGATGCCGCAGTTACACGGACAATCACGTTGCGTTGCTGATCTGCCGCTAGCTTCCGAATTGACGTCGGTCTCACTGCTGCCTGCGTATCACACTGCCATGACCCTTGCTGAATACGCTGAAGAGTTGTCGCCCAGCCGCAACGCGGATCTGCTCGATCAGGTCCGGGATGTGGTGTCGGTTCCGCTCGCCGGCGCTTTCGGCGAGGTGCTGGATGTGCTGGCCGAAGCGCTGTTCCGCATGGCCGAGCGCGCCGGGCCGACCCAGAACGATTATTTCGAGGCGATCCAGCTGCTGCGCCAGCAGCGCGAGCCGATCGCCGCGCGCTTCCGCGCGCACCTGGCCCAGGCCTGGCAGGCGCTGGAAGCCGGCCGCCCGCTGTCGGTGGAGCGCAGCCTGGCGCGCGAGCGCGGCGACCTCAGCCTGGTCTCGGAACAGGAACTGGACGTGCGCCTGGCGGTGCGCAACCTGGCCGGGGCGATCCAGCACCGCTGGCGGCCGGAGCTGATGCGGCTGAACCGGTTCCTCGGCTTCATCGCCGGCGGCCAGCGCATCGATGCCGACAACAACCCGTTCGGCCCCGAGCACGTGGGCGCGGCGGTGTATGCGGCGCTGCACGGACTGGTGCTGGCGCCGCAGGTGCAATTGGCGATCGTCAAGATCTGCGAGCAGGAACTGCAGGAGCGCGTCGGCGAACTGTATGCGCAACTGGAGCAGCGCCTGAACGAGGTCGCGCGCGCCCGCGCGCTGCCCAGCGGGCGCCCGCGCCGCCGCGCCATCCCGCGCCT
>NZ_AQOK01000097.1:0-16501 GCF_000364645.1 Xanthomonas sp. SHU 308
TGCCGCCGCAGCGGCACCGGTCTCGCCGCCGCCCCCGCCTCCGCCACCGCCCGCTCCGGCGGCGCGGCCGCAACCCGGGCGCATGCAGAAGAGCGCGGTGCGCTCCGGACAACAGCTGTATGCGGAGAACTGCGACCTGACCGTGGTGGCCACCGTCGGCGCCGGCGCCGAGGTGATCTCCGACGGCAGCATCCACATCTACGGCACGCTGCGCGGCCGTGCGCTGGCCGGCGCCCAGGGCAACACCGAGGCGCGGATCTTCTGCCGCGATTTCCACGCCGAACTGGTCGCCATTGCCGGCCACTACAAGGTGCTGGACGATATTCCCAAGGAACTGCGTGGCAAGGCCGTCCAGGTCTGGCTGGAGCAGGACCAGATCATGATCGCCGCGCAAGACTGACGCGGCCCAACCTCGAACGTATCAGGAGATAGTCCTTTGGCTGAAATTATCGTTGTCACCTCCGGCAAGGGCGGCGTCGGCAAGACCACCACCAGCGCGAGCCTGGCCTGCGGGCTGGCGCGACGCGGCAAGAAGGTCGCCGTGATCGACTTCGACGTGGGCCTGCGCAACCTCGACCTGATCATGGGCTGCGAGCGCCGCGTGGTGTACGACTTCGTCAACGTGGTGCACAACGAAGCCACGCTGAAGCAGGCGCTGATCAAGGACAAGCGCTTCGACAACCTGTTCGTGCTGGCCGCCTCGCAGACCCGCGACAAGGACGCCCTGACCCAGGAAGGCGTGGAGAAGGTGCTCAAGGACCTGGCCGCCGACGGCTTCGACTACATCGTCTGCGATTCGCCGGCCGGCATCGAGAAGGGCGCGTTCCTGGCGATGTACTTCGCCGACCGCGCGGTGGTGGTGGTCAATCCGGAAGTGTCCTCGGTGCGCGACTCCGACCGCATCCTCGGCCTGCTCGACTCCAAGACCCACAAGGCCGAGAGCGGCAAGAGCCTGCCCGCGTTCCTGCTGCTGACCCGCTACAGCCCGGCGCGCGTGGAAACCGGCGAGATGCTCAGCATCGGCGACGTGGAGGAAGTGCTCGGCCTGAAGGCGATCGGCGTGATCCCCGAATCCGGCGACGTGCTCAACGCCTCCAACAAGGGCGAGCCGGTAATCCTGGACGCCGAATCCCCGGCCGGCCAGGCCTACGAGGACGCCGTGGCGCGCATTCTCGGCGAGGAACGTCCGATGCGTTTCATCTCCGTGGAGAAGAAGGGCTTCTTCACCAAGTTGTTCGGAGGGTGAGCATGGGACTATTCGATTTCCTCAAGACCAAGAAGAACACCGCCGAAACCGCGAAGAACCGCCTGCAGATCATCATCGCGCAGGAACGCAGCCAGCGCGGCGGCCCGGACTACCTGCCGCTGCTGCAGCGCGAGCTGCTGGAAGTGATCAAGAAGTACGTCAACATCGACGCCGACGCGGTCAAGGTGGACCTGGTCAAGGACGGCGAGCACGACGTGCTCGACATCTCCGTCGCCCTGCCGGAAGGGCCGACGCCCTGAGGCCACGCGTCGGCCGTGGCAGCCGCCGCGGCTGACGCGTCGATCCGGGCCGGCGCCGCGACGCGCTGTGCCTGCCGTGATCGGGCGCGCCCGCCGCGCCTTTTCCATCCCGACCAACTCCACACGATGCAGACCGACGCCGCCCTTCCCGCTGCCGCCGCCCAGGTGCTGACCGTGGGCACGATCGGCCTGGACGCGCCGCGTGCGCTGCTGGCTGGCTATGGGCTGACCCTGCACCGCGTCGCCGACGGCGCCGCCATTCCCGGCAGCTACTGGGGCGAGCCGGAAGCGGGGGTGATCGCCAGCGACGTCTACGTGCGCGACGACACGCCGGTGCATTCGCTGCTGCACGAAGCCTGCCACCTGATCGTGCTGCCGCCGCAGCGGCGCGCGCAGGTGCATACCGACGCCACCGACTCGGTGGAAGAAGAAGACGCCACCTGCTACCTGCAGATCGTGCTGGCCGACGCCCTGCCCGGCGTGGGCCGTGCGCGGCTGATGGCGGACATGGACGCGTGGGGCTACACCTACCGGCTGGGCTCCACCCGCGCCTGGTTCGAACAGGACGCCGACGACGCGCGCGCCTGGCTGGCGCAACGCGGGCTGCTGCCGGCGCAAGCCTAGCCCGTCGTCCTTACGACGCGGGCGACGGCGGCGACGCGCCGGGGCGCTTCAGCGCGCTGCTCAGGTCCAGCGTCGCGCGGGTGCCGCTGCCGGCGAGCGAATCCAGGTGCAGCGCCCAGCCCAGGTGCTCGCACAGCCGCGCGATCAGGTCCAGGCCGATGCCGCTGCCCTCGCGGCTGCCGCCGCCGCGCGCCATGCGCATGTAGATCGCGCTGATCTCTTCCGGGCTCATACCGTGGCCGGGATCGTCGATGCAGACCACGCCCGGCGCCAACATCGTGATCTGGATCTGCCCCTTGTCGCTGTTCTCGATGGCGTTGCGCAACAGGTTGCCGATGGCGACCTGCAGGATCGCCAGCGGCGTCTCCACCTCGCACGGCGGCATCGGCGCCAGGGCCAGTTCCAGACGCTTGTCCGCGCACAGGTGGCGGTGGTCCTCGACGATCTCCGGCAACAACTGGTCCAGCCGCACCAGGTCGCTGCCACGCGCCATCCGCGCCGGATCCTTGGCCAGCACCAGCAGCAGCGAGATGAGTTGGCCGACGCCGCTGGCGGTACGGCGGATGCGCAGCAACTGGTTGCGCACGCTGGGCGGTACGTCGTGCTGCTCCAGCGCCAGCTCGGCGGCGCCGCCGATCACCGCCACCGGCGTGCGCAGTTCGTGGCTGGTGCTGTCGATGAAGGCGCGCTCGCGCTCCACGAACAGGTCGTTGCGCGCCAGGTAGTCGTTCAGCGCTTCGGCAATCACCACCTGCTCGGCGCTGGCGCGCGGATGCACCTCGATGCGCTGCCCGGGCCGGTCCGGGCGCAGGCTGCCGATGCGCTGGGCCATGTCGATCAGCGGCTGCACCACCCGGCCCATGCCCCAGGCCACCAGCGCGCCGAGCAGCAGCACCGCCACCGCGTTGGACACCAGCATCCACAGCGCCAGGTTGTCCTCGTGGTCGTGCAGTTCGGTGATGTCCAGCGCCAGCGCCAGGCGGCGGCCGCGCACGTCCTGCACCAGCACGACCTTCTCGCTGCCTTCCAGTTGCACTTCGTCGTGCAGGCCCGGACCCAGCGCCGTCACTGCCGGCGGCAGCGGTGCGCCACCCTCGTCGCCGTACAGGCTCACGGTGCGGGTGTCGATCCAGCGATAGTCCGGGTCGGCCGCGCTGCGCGCCAGGAAGTGGTCCAGTTCGGAGGTCAGCAACGAGCGCCAGGTGAGCTGCTCGGCCTGGTCGTTGACGATGTAGCCATGCACGAACACCGCCAGCGACAGCAGCGCCGCGTAGCCCACCAGCCACAGGGTCAGCCGCTGCCGCAGGCCGGCCCTAGTCGGCATGCTCGCCCTCGTGGGGACCGACCACCGCCAGGCGGTAGCCGATGCGCGGCAGGGTGTGGATCAGCTTGGCCGCGAACGGGCCGTCGACGCTGCGGCGCAGGTCGTAGATGTGCGAGCGCAGCATGTCCCCGTCCGGCGGCTCGTCGCCCCACAGCGCCTGCTCCAGGCGATCGCGGGTGACCGCGGCCGGGCTGGCCTGCATCAGCACCTCCAGCAGCTTGCGGCAGGCCGGGTACAGATGCAGGGTGCGCCCGCCGCGGGTCACTTCCAGCGTGGACAGGTCAAGCTGCAGGTCGCCCACGCGCAGCAGCTTGCTGCGGCCGCGGCCGCTGGCGCGCACCAGCAGCGCCTCCAGCCGCACTTCCAGTTCCGGCAGCGCGAACGGCTTGGTCAGGTAGTCGTCGGCACCGGCACGGAAGCCGGCGATCTTGTCCGGCAGCTCGTCGCGCGCGGTCAGCATGATCACCGGCACGTCGGCATGGTGTTCCTCGCGCAGCGCGCGCAGCACCTGCTGCCCGTCCAGGCGCGGCAGCATCCAGTCCAGGATCAGCGCGTCGTAGCGCTGCGTGGTGGCCAAGTGCAGCCCGGTGACGCCGTCCGGTGCCGCATCCAGGGTGTGGCCGCGCACCTCGAAGTAGTCGAACAGGTTGGCGACCAGGTTCCGGTTGTCTTCTATGACCAGCAGCCGCATGGGCGCGCTCGAATTCGGGGGACGGACCTGCCCATGCTAGCGGAAGCGTGTCGGAACGAAGTCAGAACGGCCGCGCGCCCTTGATCGAATCTCAATAAAACCTGGAAAGGATCCCAACACGGCGCCGTCAGGCTGCCTTCCGCGCCGGCCACCGGCACGCGTGGCCCGGCGCTTGCATCAGTGCGGCCGTGCGCAACCTTCGCTGAAGCCTCGGCCCTCTCACCGGCAGTTCCGACAGCTATCCGACACCGGCAACCTGACCATGCCCCCACTTTCCCGCCGTCCCTGGCCGCCTTCGTCGACCATGATCAGTACGCCCCTGCGATTGTCCGCTGCGGCGGCGCCCCACCTCGGCGCACGCCGGCATTTCTATTTGTTCCACCTCTGGGTGCCGCTGGCGCTGGTGCTGCTGGCCAGTGGCCTGCTGATGGGCCTGGGCGGGGATTTCTGGATCGCCGACCTGCTGTATCGCTGGGAAGGCGGACAGTGGGCGCTGAAGGATGCTGCGCTGACCCGTAGCCTGATCCACCACGACGGCAAGATGCTGAGCGCGGCGGCATGGGCGGTGACCGCCGCGCTGGCGGTGTGGGCATGGCGCCGTCCGGATACCCGCCGCTACCGGCTGCCGCTGCTGTACCTGCTGCTGACGGTAGCGCTGAGCACCGGCGTGGTGTCGCTGCTGAAGTCGGTGACCCACATGGACTGCCCCTGGGACCTGGTCCGCTATGGCGGCGAGCGGATCTTCGTGGGCCTGTTCGAGACACGCCCGGCGGGCATGCCGCGCGGGGTATGCTTCCCCGCCGGTCATTCCAGTGCCGGCTATGCCTGGGTGGGGCTGTACTTCGTCGCGCTGGCGCTCAAGCCGGCCTGGCGTTGGCCGGCGCTGGCGATCGGCCTCGGGGGAGGCCTGCTGTTCGGTCTCGGCCAACAGCTGCGCGGCGCGCATTTCATGTCGCACGACCTGTGGACGCTGGCCCTGTGCTGGGGCGTGGCACTGGGCCTGTACCGGGCGATGCTGTGGCCGCGCGCGACCCTGTCGCAGGCCGATCGACGCCCTTCCACTACCAACGATTCCGCCGCATGAGCCATTCCGTCGCCCCGCCCTCGCCGTCCACCGCCTCCCGCGCCCGCTGGTGGGCCTGGCGTCCGCAATTGAGCAACGAGATGCTGGCGCTGGCGGCCAGCGCGTTCTTCGCCCTGGCCTGCAACGGCATGTTCTGGCGCAGCGCGATGAGCGGCCATGGCGGCGACGTGAAGCTGGCGCTGTCGCTGTTCCTGCTGCTGCTGGCGGTGCACGGCCTGCTGCTGGGCCTGCTGCTGTGGCGCGGCATTGCCAAGCCGGTGCTGACGGTGCTGCTGATCACCACCGCGTTCGCCGCGCACTACATGAACAGCTACAGCGTCTACCTGGACGCGGACATGCTGCGCAACGTGCTGGCCACCGACCACAAGGAATCGCGCGAGCTGATGACCCCGGCGCTGATCGCGCCGCTGCTGTTCTACGCGGCGCTGCCGATCCTGGTGCTGTGGCGGGTGCGGCTGATCCGGCGTTCGCCGCTGAAGGCGCTGGCGATCCGCGCCGGCTTCCTGATCGGCATGCTGGCGCTGGGCGGCGTCGCCGCGATGCTGTCGTTCCAGGACCTGTCGGCGATGATGCGCAACCATCGCGAGATCCGCTACCTGGCCACGCCGATCAATTACCTGGTCGCGCTGCGGCAGAACTTCAAGTCCGACAGCCCCACGCGCAAGGCGCCGAAGCTGCCGCTGGAACACGACGCAAAGGCCACCGCGCGTGCGCCGGGCAGCAAGCCGCGGCTGCTAGTGGTGGTGCTGGGCGAAACCGCCCGCGCGCAGAACTGGGGCCTCAACGGCTATGCGCGGCAGACCACGCCGGAGCTGGCCAAGCGCGACGTGATCAATTTCCCCGACATGCACTCCTGCGGCACCAGCACCGAGGTGTCGGTGCCGTGCATGTTCTCGCCGTTCGGCCGCCACGACTACAACGAGAGCAACATCCGCAAGCACCAGTCGCTGCTGCACGTGCTCGAGCACGCCGGCATCAGCACGCTGTGGCGCGACAACCAGTCCGGCTGCAAGGGCGTGTGCGACGGCCTGCAGATCCAGCACCTGGACGACGCCAAGGATCCGCAGCTGTGCAAGGACGGACGCTGCATGGACGAGATCCTGCTGCAGGACCTGGCGGCGCAGGTGCGCGCCAAGCCCGGCGACCGCGTGGTGGTACTGCACCAGCTCGGCAGCCACGGCCCCAGCTACTTCGAGCGCTACCCGGCCGCGTTCCGCCGCTTCACCCCGACCTGCGACACCGCCGACCTGGGCAACTGCAGCCGCGAACTGATCACCAACGCCTACGACAATTCGCTGCTGTACACCGACCACCTGCTGGCGCGCACCATCGACGCGCTGCAGGCAATGCCCGACTACGACACGGCGATGATCTACCTCTCCGACCACGGCGAGTCGCTGGGCGAGAAGGGCCTGTACCTGCATGGCGTGCCCTACGCGATCGCGCCGCAGGAGCAGACCCACGTGCCGATGGTGATGTGGTTCTCGCCCGGCTTCGCCAGCGCGCGCGGCCTGGACCTGGCCTGCCTGCAGGCGCGGTCGCGTCGCTACGCCGACCAGGACAACCTGTTCCCGTCGGTGCTGGGCCTGATGCAGGTCAGGACCGGCGTCTACGACCATGCGCGCGACCTATTCGCGCAGTGCGCCAAACCGCAATGACCGCCGGCCCACGCGCGGGCGTGGCGTAAGCGGACGCGGCGGCGCGACCCAGAGCGCGCCGCCCGAACTTGCGGCGGTGCGGGCGGGCCACTAGCCTTCCGGGCAATCGCCCTGCAAGGATTCGCCGTGACCCATCGCTCTCCGCTGCTCGCGCTGTGCCTCGGCGCGAGCCTGCTGACGCTGTCCGCCTGCCGCAAGGAACCCGCGGCCGAGACCGCCGCCCCCGCCGCGGCCCAGCCCCAGGGCGAGAGCGCCGACCAGTTCGTCGCCCGTATCAACGAGGAGTACCGCGCGCTGCTGCCGGAACTGACCGCGGCGCAGTGGCTGTCGGCGACCTACATCAACGGCGACAGCGAGCGACTGGCGGCCAGGGCCAACGCGCGCTGGCTGACCACGCTCAACGGCTGGATCGCGCAGGCCCGGCGCTACGACGGCAAGCCGATGTCGGCCGACAGCGCACGCGCACTGCGCCTGCTGCAGCAGATGACCGCGATGCCGGCGCCACGCGATCCGGCACGGCTGGGCGAACTGGCCGCGCTGGCGACGAAGATGGAAGGCGCGTACGGTGCCGCGTCCTACTGCACCGGCGAGGGCGACGCGCGCCGCTGCCGGCAGTTGGGCGAACTGGAGGACGTGCTGCGCCGCAGTCGCGACTACGACCAGCAACTGGACGCCTGGCAGGGCTGGCACGCCGCCGTGCAACCGATGCGCAAGGACTACCAGCGCTTCGTCGAACTGGTCAACGAAGGCGCGCGCGACATGGGCTACGCCGACACCGGCGCACTGTGGCGCAGCGGCTACGACATGCCACCGGCACAGCTCGCCGCCGAGACCGACCGGCTGTGGACCCAGGTCAAGCCGCTGTACGAACAACTGCACTGCTACGCGCGCGGCAAGCTCGACGCCGAATACGGCAAGGACAAGGGCGAACTGGCCGGCGGCCTGCTGCCGGCGCACCTGCTCGGCAACATGTGGCAGCAGGACTGGAGCAACCTGTGGGACCTGCTGCAGCCCTACCCCGGCGCCGGCAGCCTGGACATCACCGACGCACTGGAGCGGCAGTACCAGGGCAACCTGAGCGCGGCGCTGGCGCGGCGCAACGGCGACATCTCGGTGGACGCGCGGTTCATGGCCCAGCGCGAGGCGCAGTTGCTCAGCGCACGGCAGATGACCGAGCGCGCGCAGGACTTCTACACCTCGCTGGCGATGCCCAAGCTGCCCGACAGCTACTGGACGCGCAGCCAGTTCATCAAGCCGCTGGACCGCGACGTGGTCTGCCACGCCAGCGCCTGGGACATGGACATGGCCGGCGACGTGCGCACCAAGATGTGCGTCAAGCCGAACGAAGAGGACTTCACCACCATCTACCACGAACTCGGCCACGTCTATTACGACCTGGCCTACAACCCGCTGCCGCCGCTGTTCCAGGCGGGAGCCAACGACGGCTTCCACGAAGCCATCGGCGACACCGTGGTGCTGGCGATGACCCCGCAGTACCTGCATTCGATCGGCCTGGTCGACGCGCCCCAGGTGGGCCGCGAGGCGCTGATCAACGCGCAGATGCGCATGGCGTTGAGCAAGGTCGCGTTCCTGCCGTTCGGGCTGATGATCGACCGCTGGCGCTGGGGCGTGTTCGACGGCTCGATCGCCCCGGACCGCTACAACCAGGCCTGGTGGGAGCTGAAGGCCAAGTACCAGGGCGTGGCACCGGCGACACCGCGCGGCGAGGACTTCTTCGACCCCGGCGCCAAGTACCACGTGCCGGCCAACACCCCCTACACCCGCTACTTCCTCTCGCACATCCTGCAGTTCCAGTTCTACAAGAGCCTGTGCGACGCCGCCGGCTACAAGGGCCCGCTGTACGAGTGCACCTTCTACGGCAACAAGGAAGCCGGGCAGAAGTTCTGGTCGATGCTGCAACGTGGCGCCAGCCAGCCGTGGCAGGCCACGCTCAAGGAACTGACCGGCAGCGAGCGCATCGACGCCGGCCCGCTGCTGGAATACTTCGCGCCGATGCAGGAATGGCTCAAGCAACAGAACCAGGGGCGGATGTGCGGGTGGGAGGCGTCGGCGCCTGTCTCGGCGCAAACCACCTCGCCCGCATCCCCTACGCCGGCCCCGACCACGCCACCGTCTCGGCATTGAGCGCTGCCAGCCGCATGGGCCACCGCCAGCTCAGTCGTCCGCCAGCCGCGCCCAGCGCTCGTGGTCGCGCCACACCCCGCCGATGCGCAGGTAGCGTGGCGAATAGCCTTCGCGGCGGAAGCCGGCGCGCTGCGCCAGCGCCAGCGAGCGGGTGTTGTCCGGCTGGATGTTGGCTTCCACCCGGTGCAGGCCCAGTTCGGCGAACGCGTAAGCCACGCACAGGCGCAGCGCATGCGTCATCAGTCCGCGACCTTCGCAGCCGGCCATAGCGTGGTAGCCGAGGTAGGCGCTCTGGAAACAGCCGCCGACCACCTGGCTGAAGGTGAACAGGCCAGCGAGCGCGCCGCTGCTGCGTTCGCGCGCCAGTAACGCGATGTTGCTGCCGTCCAGAGTCTGCGCGTACCAGGCCTCGAAGCCGGGCACATCGGTGAACGGGTAGGTCCACGGGTGATGCAGGGCGACGCTGGCGCGGTGCGCCTGGATCAGCGCGATGCCGTCGCGGCGCCGCACCCGCGCCAGCGACACGGCCTCCTGCGCAGCCTGGCCGGCGCTCTGGCCCATGACCTCAAGCCGGAGCCGCCGCGCCGTCGTCGCGACGCATGACCTGGGCGTGGCGCGTCTTGAACTCCTCGAAGCTCAGGCCCTGCGCCTGCGCATCGGCCTGCGCCGCGTCCTTCAGCGCGTCCGAGTACATCAGCCGCACCGGCGTGCCGGCGCGCTCGTGCAGCTCCGCCGCCTGCATGATCAGCGACAGCACCTGCGCGGCGCTCTCGCTCTGCCCGGCGATGCGCCCGTCCATGCCCAGCACCCACTCGCCGTCGCGGCGCACGATGCCGGCCAGCAAGGTGCGCTGCTGGTCGCGCAGTTCCGCATGCGGTTCGATGTGCGTGGCCGGTACGGCGCCCTCGGCGCGGTGGCGCAGGCGCTCTGCCAGCTTCTTGCGCAGGTCGCGGCGCTGCTTGGACTGGATGGACATGCGGTTTCCTCAACGATGACCCGACGACGATAGCCCAACCGCGGCGATGCTCACAGCGGGTCGGCCGGTTCCAGCCGCGGCACCTGCGCGTCCGGCCGCGGCAGGCGCTTGCCGCTGCGCCGCTCCCAGCGCCAGAAACCCCAGCCGAGCAGGAAGAACGCGCCCGAGCCCAGCGCCAGGTGCAGCGCATGGCCGCTGAGCAGCGGCGACAGCACCCCGGCTACCAGCACGGTGACCATCAACTGGGTGAAGGCCTGCAGCGACGAGGCCAGCCCGCGCTGGCGCGGATACATGTCCAGCACCGCCAGCGCCAGGATCGGGAAGATCAGCGCGGTGCCCAGCCCGGCGAAGAAGATCGGCAGCACCGCCCACGGGAGCGCGATGGCCGGCGCCAGCGCGGTGTAGGCGACGTTGCCGGCCATCGACAGGCCGCAGCAGACAAAGCCGAAGCGCACCTGGCGCATCGGCCCGAGCCGCCCTGCCATGCGCCCGGACAGGAACGCGCCCAGGGTCATGCCGCCGATGGTGGGCAGGAACAGCCAGGCGAAGTCGCGCTCGGTCTTGCCCAGCAGGTCGATCATGAACACCGGCGCCGAGGCGATGTACAGGAACACCCCGCCGAAATTGAACGCGCCGGCCGCGGCCAGGCGCTGGAAGCGCGGATTGAGCGCGATGCCGATGTAGTCGCGCAGCAGCGTGCGCGGCGCCAGCGGCGTGCGCGCCTGCGGCGGATGGGTCTCCGGCATCCAGCGCAGGGTGGCGACCAGCAGCAACGAGGAGAAGCCGACCAGGAACCAGAAGATCGTCGGCCAGCCGCGGCCGCTGCCCAGGATCCAGCCGCCGATGATCGGCGCGATCGCCGGGGCGATGCCGAACAGCATCGACACCTGGCTCATCAGCCGCTGCGCATCGTCGCCGTGGAACAGGTCGCGGATCACCGCCCGCCCGACGATCATGCCGACCCCGGCCGACACACCCTGCAGCGCGCGGAACACCAGCAGGGTCGGAAGGTCGCGCGACAGCGCACAGCCGGCCGAGGCCAGAATGAACACGACCAGCCCGGCCACGATCACCCGGCGCCGTCCCAAGGCGTCGGACAGCGGCCCGTGGGCCAGGCCCATCAGCGCGTAGGCCAGCAGGTACACGCTCACCGTCTGCTGGATCGCCACCGGATCGGCATGCAGGCGCTGCGCCAGCTGCGGGAACGCCGGGAAGATCGTGTCGATGGAGAACGGACCGAACATCGCCAGCCCGGCCAGCAACAGGGCCATGCGGCGTGTGGACACGGACGGGAGCGTCATGGGGACATCATCCTGAAAGCCGGCCGCGGCGGCCGCAGGACGGTCGCACGCGCGGCAACGCCGTCCGGCATGGACGGGCGCGAGAAAAGGGAGTGCGGCCATGATACGCGCTGCGGCCGCAGGCGCGCATCCGCCGCGGCTTGCCCATTCAGGCTGGCGTGGGCGCGCGCGGCCCGCCGTGGGCGCCGCCGGCCACGTTATAATCGCGGCGCAGCAAGGTGGGAGAAGCGGGGCGACCCGCTGCCGAAGGCGCAAACGCCCGTAATCGCTCAGGCCCGATACCACCCGCACCAAGACTCTGGAGAGACCGGTCAAACCCGGCGCCGAAGGGGCACGAAGCGCAGCGCCAGCCGCCGCTTCCAAACTCTCAGGCAAAAGGACAGAGGGGCATTGGGAAGACGCGTGCTTCCCGTCGATCGTGCCCGCCGCTGCGGCCCGACGACGGCCTTGCGCGCGTCCCCGCCTCCTCGTGCCTTCCTCAGCCGGACGACTGCCATGTCTCACACCTCTTCGCTGCGCGACCTCGAACACCACTGCGCCTTCATCGAGCGCCACATCGGCCCGAACGACGCCGAGATCGCGCACATGCTGCGCACCGTCGGCCACGACTCGCTGGAGGCGATGACCGACGCCATCGTGCCCGGCCTGATCAAAATAGGCACGGACAAGTCGCCCGCCGCGCTGGCGTTGCCCGACGCCATCACCGAGGAGGAGGCGCTGGCCAAGATCCGCGCCATCGCCGACAAGAACACCGTGTTCCGCAGCTTCATCGGCCAGGGCTACTACGGCACCCACACGCCGAAGGTGATCCTGCGCAACATCCTCGAGAACCCGGCCTGGTACACCGCCTACACCCCGTACCAGGCGGAGATCTCGCAGGGCCGCATGGAAGCGCTGATCAATTTCCAGACCATGTGCGCCGACCTCACCGGCATGGAAATCGCCAACGCCTCGCTGCTGGACGAAGCCACCGCCGCGGCCGAGGCGATGACCCTGGCCAAGCGCTCGGCCAAGTCCAGGTCCGACACCTTCTTCGTGCACGACGCGGTGCACCCGCAGACCCTGGAACTGCTGCGCACCCGCGCCGAGCCGCTGGGCATCGTGCTGCGCGTGGGCACGCCGGAGGAAGCGCTGCAGGCCGAGTGCTTCGGCGTGCTGCTGCAGTATCCGGACAGCTTCGGCCACATCGGTGATCACCAGGCGCTGGCCGACGCGGTGCATGCGCAAGGCGGCCTGGTCGCCGTCGCCACCGACCTGCTCGCGCTGACCCTGATCGCCGCGCCCGGCGAATGGGGCGCGGACATCGTCGTCGGCAATTCGCAGCGCTTCGGCGTGCCGTTCGGCTTCGGCGGCCCGCATGCCGCGTTCATGGCCTGCCGCGACGCCTACAAGCGTTCGATGCCGGGCCGCCTGATCGGCGTGTCGATCGACGCCGCCGGCAACCCCGCCTATCGCCTCACCCTGCAGACCCGCGAGCAGCACATCCGCCGCGAGAAGGCCACCTCCAACATCTGCACCGCGCAGGTGCTGCTGGCGGTGATGGCCTCGATGTACGCGGTGTACCACGGCCCCGAGGGCCTGGTGCGCATCGCCCGCCGCACCCACCGCCTGGCCGCGATCCTCGCCGCCGCGCTGCGCGGCGCCGGCGCCGCTGTCGGCGAACGCTTCTTCGACACCCTGCACGTCACCGGCGTCGACGCCGAGGCCATCCACGCCAAGGCGCGTGCGGCCGGCATCAACCTGCGCGCGATCGACAGCGCGTCGCTGGGCATCAGCCTGGACGAAACCGCCACCCGCGCCGACGTGGTCGCGCTGGCGCAGCTGTTCGGCGCCCAGGCCGACGTGGACGCGCTCGACGCCGCCACCGCCGATGCGCTGCCGCCGCAGTTGCTGCGGCACAGCGCGTTCCTGCAGCACCCGGTGTTCAACACCCACCACAGCGAGCACGAACTGTTGCGCTACATGCGCGCGCTGGCCGACAAGGACCTGGCGATGGATCGCACCATGATCCCGCTGGGCAGCTGCACCATGAAGCTCAACGCCACCGCCGAGATGATCCCGGTGACCTGGCCGCAGTTCGGCGCGATCCATCCGCTGGCCCCGGCCGAGCAGAGCGTCGGCTACAAGCAGCTGATCGACGAACTGGAAGCGATGCTGGTCGAGTGCACCGGCTACGACGCGGTCAGCCTGCAGCCC
Organism: Xanthomonas sp. SHU 308; assembly: GCF_000364645.1. Classification (NCBI taxonomy): domain Bacteria; kingdom Pseudomonadati; phylum Pseudomonadota; class Gammaproteobacteria; order Lysobacterales; family Lysobacteraceae; genus Xanthomonas; species Xanthomonas sp. SHU 308. The sequence continues at coordinate 13,506 of NZ_AQOK01000097.1, forward strand.
AACTCCGGCGCGCAGGGCGAGTACGCCGGCCTGCTGGCGATCCGCGCCTACCACCGCGCCCGCGGCGAAGGCCATCGCGACATCTGCCTGATCCCCGAATCGGCGCACGGCACCAACCCGGCCTCGGCGCAGATGTGCGGCATGACCGTGGTGGTGACCAAGTGCGACGGCAACGGCAACGTCGACGTCGCCGACATCCGCGCCAAGGCCGAGAAGTATTCGGACCGTCTGGCCGCGCTGATGATCACCTACCCGTCCACCCACGGCGTGTTCGAGGAAGACGTGGTGGCGATCTGCGAAGCGGTGCACGCGCACGGCGGCCAGGTCTACACCGACGGCGCCAACATGAACGCGCTGGTCGGCCTGGCCAAGCCCGGCAAGTGGGGCTCGGACGTGTCGCACCTGAACCTGCACAAGACCTTCTGCATCCCGCACGGCGGCGGCGGCCCCGGCGTCGGCCCTTGCGCGGTGAAGGCGCATCTGGCGCCGTACCTGCCCAAGACCCTGGGCGGCGACGGCGAGGTCGGCATGGTCAGCGCCGCCAGCTTCGGCAGCGCCTCGATCCTGCCGATCAGCTGGATGTACATCACCATGATGGGCAACAGCGGGCTGCGCAAGGCCACCCAGGTCGCGCTGCTCAACGCCAACTACATCGCCAAGCGCCTGGCGCCGTACTACAAGACGCTGTACACCGGCCGCAATGGCCTGGTCGCGCACGAGTGCATCCTCGACGTGCGCCCGCTGGAGAAGACCAGCGGCATCGGCGCCGAGGACATCGCCAAGCGCCTGATCGACTTCGGCTTCCACGCGCCGACGCTGAGCTTCCCGGTCGCCGGCACGCTGATGGTGGAGCCGACCGAGAGCGAATCGCAGCACGAGCTGGACCGTTTCATCGATGCGATGATCCAGATCCGCGAGGAGATCGCCGCGATCGAGGACGGCCGCCTGGACCGCGAGGACAACCCGCTCAAGCACGCCCCGCACACCGCCGCGCAGGTCACCGCCAGCGAGTGGACCCACGCCTACCCGCGCGAGCTGGCCGCGTTCCCGCTGCCCACGCTGAAGCAGCAGAAGTACTGGCCGCCGGTGGCGCGCGTGGACAACGTGTACGGCGACAAGAACGTGATGTGCGCGTGCATCCCGGTGGATGCGTACAAGGAAGACGCGGTGGTCTGAGCCGCGTTCTCGTTCGACGCTGCACCCGAGACCCAGCCTCGTGCGCGAGGCTGGGTTTTTTTTGCGTGCGCAACGCGCGTACCGAGGTAGACAAGTGCGCGCGATGCGGCGCGTTGCACGGCTCGTTCACGCCGCGCCGCCCAGGATCGGGACTTCCGCCGCGCCCGCATCCTCACGCACCGGGCACCCCACCGCGACGCCTTCTTCCGCCACGCACCGGAGCGATCTCCCATGGCCAGCCGCAAGCGCACGCCCAGCGATTCCGCATCGTCCACCGCCCTCGCCTCCACCGCCGCGCCCGCCGATCAGCGCGGCCATGGCGACGAACTGCACCAGCAGGCCGGCGGCACGCATCCGCCGCTGACCACCAACCAGGGCATTCCGGTCGCCGACAACCAGAACTCGCTGCGCGCCACGCCGCGCGGGCCGACGTTGCTGGAAGACTTCATCCTGCGCGAAAAGATCACCCACTTCGATCACGAGCGCATTCCCGAACGCATCGTGCACGCGCGCGGCAGCGCCGCACATGGCTACTTCGAACTGACCAAGTCGCTGGCCAAGTACACCACCGCCTCGCTGCTCACCGAGGTCGGAGTGAAGACCCCGGTGTTCACCCGCTTCTCCACCGTCGCCGGCGGCGCCGGCTCGGTGGACACGCCGCGCGACGTGCGCGGCTTCGCGGTCAAGTTCTACACCAAGGAAGGCAACTGGGACCTGGTGGGCAACAACATCCCGGTTTTCTTCATCCAGGACGCGCTGAAGTTCCCCGACCTGATCCACGCGGTGAAGATGGAGCCGGACCGCGGCTTTCCGCAGGCGGCCAGCGCGCACGACACATTCTGGGACTTCGTCTCGCTGATGCCCGAATCGCTGCACATGATCATGTGGGCGATGAGCGACCGCACCATCCCGCGCTCGCTGCGCATGATGGAAGGCTTCGGCATCCACAGCTTCCGCCTGCTCGACGCCGAAGGCCGCAGCACGTTCGTCAAGTTCCACTGGCGGCCGAAGCTCGGCCTGCAGTCCACGATCTGGGACGAGGCGGTGAAGCTGGCCGGCGCCGACCCGGACTTCCATCGCCGCGACCTGTTCGAGGCGATCGAACGCGGCGACTTCCCGGAATGGGAACTGGGCGTGCAGTTGTTCACCCAGGAACAGGCCGACGCCTTCCCGTTCGACCATCTGGACGCCACCAAGCTGATCCCGGAGGAACTGGTGCCGCTGCAGATCGTCGGGCGCATGGTGCTGGACCGCTGGCCGGACAACTTCTTCGCCGAGACCGAACAGGTGGCGTACTGCCCGGCCAACATCGTGCCCGGCATCGACTTCTCCAACGACCCGCTGCTGCAGGGCCGCCTGTTCTCGTACCTGGACACCCAGCTCAGCCGCCTGGGCGGGCCCAACTTCCATCAGTTGCCGATCAACGCGCCGAAGTGCCCGTTCGCCAACATGCAGCGCGACGGCCACATGCAGATGGGCGTGCCCAAGGGCCGCGTCGCCTACGAACCCAGCTCGCTGCAGGCCGACAGCCCACGCGAGACCGCGCGCGGCTTCGTCAGCCACCGCACCCAGCCCGACGACGGCGCCAAGGGCCGCGTGCGTGCCGAGAGCTTCGCCGACCACTACAGCCAGGCGCGGATGTTCTACCGCAGCCAGACGCAGCCGGAACAGGCGCACGTGGCCTCGGCGCTGGTGTTCGAGCTGTCCAAGGTCGACACCGCGCACGTGCGCGAGGCGGTGGTCGGACACCTGCGCCACGTCGATCCCAAGCTGGCGCAGCGCGTCGCCGACGGCCTCGGCCTGGACGCGCTGCCGCCGGC
>NZ_AQOK01000098.1:0-12767 GCF_000364645.1 Xanthomonas sp. SHU 308
GGCACCCACAGGCCGCCCTCGCGGTCGCGCAGCACGGTCTCCACCACGCTGGCGCCGGACACCGCCGCGCCGCCGGTGTCGACCCGCCGCGCCGGCCCGTCGGCCGGCTTGTGCCACAGGCCTTCGCCGTTGCCGAGCCAGTAGCCGCCGGCGCCGTCCTCGGCGATCGCGTTGGCTGCGCGATGCAGCGCACCGATCCAGTCCGCACGCAACCAGCGCCCGGCACGGTCGCGCCGGAACAGGCCGGTGTTGCCGCTGAACCACAGGCCATCGCTGAGCCGGGTGATCGACATGATCACCTGCTCCTCCTGCGGCATGCCGTCGTCGATGCGGTAGGCGCTGGCGTGGCGGCCGTCGTAGCGCACCAGGCCCTTGAAGGTGCCCACCCACAGCACTCCGGCATCGTCGAAGGCCAGGGTCAGCACGGCGCTGTCGAGCAGCGCGTCCACCGCCGGATCGCCGGCGCGGATGCGCTGCACGCGGCCGTCGCCGCCCAGCCGGTACAGGCCGCCGCGGTAGGTGCCGAAGTACACCGCGTCGCCGCGGCTGGCGATGGCGAACACGTCGTCGCTGCGCATCGCCGGTTGCGTGGCCATGTTGAAGTGGCGGAAGCCGCGCCGGTCCGCGCCGAGCATGCTCAGGCCGCCGCCCTCGCAGGCCACCCAGATGCGGTCGCGCGCGTCGATGTGCAGGTCCTGCACGTAGTTGCAGCGCAACGAGGCGGGATCGGCCGGATCGTGGCGCCAGACCCGGAACTCGCGCCCGTCGTAGCGGGCCAGGCCGTCGCCGCTGGCGATCCACAGATAGCCGTCGCGGTCCAGCTGCAACCCGGAGATATCGCTGGACGGCAGCCCCTGCTCGCCGGAGAACACCCGGAAGCGCGGCAGTTCCGGCACCGCGGCACTGGCATCGGCGCACACGGCGGCCAGCGCCAACAGGCAGGCCAGCCCCCAGCAGCGCCACCGGCGTGGGGGATGCGGGATGGGCATGGACATCGGCTCCGGCAAAGGACGTCGGCGGATGAACACCGGCGCACTGCCGGGGCCGGACGCGCGGCGCGCCCGCTCCGTATGCCGCTCGCCGCGGCAGCGTTCTTATACCCCGCGGCCGCGGAAAAATCACACCTGCCACCACGCGCAACGAACCGTTACGCGCCGCAGGTACGCAGCCGGCCCGGACTGTGACTAGAATCCGGCGACCTCCCAGCGCGGCCCCGCTCCATGTTCAGACCCTCTCTCGTGGCCCTCCTGCTGGCCTTGCCGGGCGCCGCCCTGGCCGCGCCGGCGCAGTACGCGCTGGACCCGGTGCATACCCGGGTGCTGTTCGCGATCGAGCACGCCGGATTCTCCAAGGCGCTGGGCACCGTGTCCGGCAGCACCGGCACCCTGGTGTTCGACCCGGACGACTGGCGCAGCGCACGGCTGCAGGCGCGGGTGCCGTTGCAGCGGCTGGACCTGGGCGACGAGAAGTGGAACCGCGCCGCGCTGGCGCACAACCTGCTCGACGGCGAGCACTACCCGGAAGCGCAGTTCGTCTCCACCCGCGTCGAGCCGATCGACGCGCAGCACGCCAAGGTGATCGGGCAGCTGACGCTGCACGGCGTCACCCGCGAGGTGACCCTGGACGTGACCCTGAACGCAGTGAAGCGTCATCCGCTGCCGCCGTTCCGTCGCACCGCCGGCTTCTCCGCCACCACCACGCTGCAGCGCGCCGACTTCGGCATCAGTTCCTGGCCGTCGGTGATCGGCGGCACCGTGGAACTGCGCATCGAGGCCGAGGCCACCCGCGAGGGCGGCGTCAAGGCCGAACCGGATCCGGCGCCAGGCACCCCGCCTGCCGCTCCCACCGACACCTCCACCGCGCCGGCGGCGCAGGACGGCACGCCATGAGCGCCCGCAACACCCCCAACCGCTGGGGCAGCGTCAGCCAGACCCTGCACTGGCTGATCGCCGCCCTGATCCTGCTGCTCGGCGTGGTCGGCCTGACCATGGGCGAACTGCCGAAGACGCCCAAGTATTTCTGGGTCTACACCGCGCACAAGTCGCTGGGCCTGACCGTGCTGGCGCTGGTGATCGTGCGGCTCGGCTGGCGCCTGTACGCCGGCGCGCCCAAGCCGGTGCCGGGCACCCCCGGCTGGCAGGAACGCATCGCCGACGCCACCCACGCACTGCTGTACGTGATGATCTTCGCCATCCCGCTGTCCGGCTGGCTGTACGACTCCGCCAGCGGCCTGCGTCCGTTCCGCTGGTTCGGCCTGGTCGCGGTGCCCAAGCTCAGCGCCCCGAACGAGCACCTGCGCGACCTCTCGCACACGGTGCACGAATGGGGCTTCTGGCTGCTGATCGCGGTGGTCCTGGCGCATGCCGGCGCCGCCTTCTACCACCACCTGTTCCAACGCGATGCCACCCTGGCGCGGATGTTGCCGCGCGGCTGGCTCACCCCCAAGTCCTGAGGAGCTGTTTCGATGTCGACCCGTTTCGCGTCCCCCGCCGCCGTCGCCGCCAGCCTGGTGGCCCTGCTCGCCGCTGCCCCCGCGGTGCGCGCCGCCGACTATGTGCAGGCCCCCGGTTCCACCCTGGTGTTCGCCAGCAAGTACGACGGCGAAGTGTTCACCGGCCAGTTCCCCGGCTTCGACACCAAGCTCAGCTTCGACCCGGCCAACCTGGCCGGCGCCAAGCTCGACGTCACCATCCCCCTGGCCGGCGCCAAGAGCGGCAACAACGACCGCGACTCCACCCTGCAGGGCGCGGACTTCTTCGACGTGGCCAAGTTCGCCACCGCGCACTACCGCGCCGACAAGTTCCGCGCGCTGGGCAACAACCAGTTCGCCGCCGACGGCACCCTGGAACTGCGCGGCGTGTCCAAGCCGGTGACCCTGACCTTCACCTGGACCCCGGGCGCGCAGCCGGTGCTGGCCGGCAAGGCCACCGTCAAGCGCCTGGACTTCGGCGTGGGCGGCGGCGACTGGGCAGACACCAAGACCATTCCCAACGAAACCGCGATCAGCACCAAGGTAGTGTTCAAGGCGAAGTGATTCGCCACAGGCCGCGGGCGCGCGGCCGCTGAGCGGCGGATTTCCTCGTCGGGTCCGCCGCTTTTTTTAAGCGCGGCTCACGCGCATTCGGCCGACGCCGCCAGCCAGGCGCGCACGCCGGCAACATCGAACGGCCAGTCCAGCTCGCGCCCGTCCGCAGCGCGCAGCACCGGCACGCGCACCCCGTAGCGCGCCTCCAGCGTCGCGTCGTCGTCGATGAACACGCTGTCCGGCTCGGCCACGCGCGCCTGCGCCAGCACCTGCAGGGCCTGGTCGCACAGATGGCAGTCGTCGCGCTGGTACAGGGTCAGGGACATGCTCGCGTCCTATGCTGCGCTGCGGACCTGGGCCGCGCGCCGGAAGCATAGAATAGACGGTCTTTCGCCCACCCCCTCGGCACGCGCATGGCTGTCAGTACCTTCGACCTGTTCAAGATCGGCATCGGGCCGAGTTCCTCGCACACGGTGGGGCCGATGCGCGCCGCCGAGCGCTTCGTGCACCGCTGGCTGTTCGACCAGGGCCGCCTGCAGGACGTGGTGCGCCTGCGTGCCGAAGTGTTCGGCTCGCTGGCCCTGACCGGGCGCGGCCATGGCACCGACAAGGCGGTGCTGCTGGGCCTGGAAGGCCAGCGCCCGAACCTGATCGATCCGGACATCATCCCCGGTGCGCTGGAGCGCATTCGCAGCAGCAAACGCATCAACCTGCTCGGCCGGCACGAGATCGCCTTCGACGAGAAGCGCGACCTGGCGATGAACAAGCGACAGAAGCTGCCGTACCACACCAACGGCATGCGCTTCACCGCCTACGCCGCCAACGACGAAGTCATCGCCACGCGCGACTACTACTCGGTCGGCGGCGGGTTCGTGGTCAACCAGGACGACGCCGCCGACGACCGCATCGTCGCCGACGAGACGCCGCTGCCCTACCCGTTCAAGAGCGGCGACGAGCTGCTGGCGCAGGCCGCGCGCAGCGGCCTGAGCATCGCCGCGCTGATGTTCGAGAACGAGAAGTGCTGGCGCAGCGAGGACGAGATCCGCGCCGGCCTGCGCGAGATCTGGGGCGCGATGCAGGCCTGCGTGACCCGCGGCATCCGCGAGGAAGGCACCCTGCCCGGCGGCCTGCACGTGTCGCGGCGCGCGCCGGCGCTGTACCGCGAGCTGTCGTCCAAGCCGGAAGCGGCGATGCGCGATCCGCTGACCACGCTGGACTGGGTCAACCTGTACGCGCTGGCGGTCAACGAAGAGAACGCCGCCGGCGGTCGCGTGGTCACCGCGCCCACCAACGGCGCGGCCGGGATCATCCCGGCGGTGCTGCACTACTTCGACCGCTTCTGCCCCGGCGCCGACGAACAGCGCGTGTTCGACTTCCTGCTCACCGCCGCGGCGATCGGCATCCTGTACAAGGAAAACGCCTCCATTTCCGGCGCCGAGGTCGGCTGCCAGGGCGAGGTCGGCGTGGCCTGCTCGATGGCCGCCGGCGGCCTGGTCGCCGCGCTCGGCGGCAAGCCGGGGCAGATCGAGAACGCGGCCGAGATCGGCATGGAGCACAACCTCGGCCTGACCTGCGACCCGATCGGCGGCCTGGTGCAGATCCCGTGCATCGAGCGCAACGCGATGGGCGCGGTCAAGGCGATCAACGCCAGCCGCATGGCGATGCGCGGCGACGGCAAGCACAAGGTGTCGCTGGACAAGGTGATCCGCACCATGCGCGACACCGGCCGCGACATGCAGGACAAGTACAAGGAAACCAGCCGCGGCGGGCTGGCGGTGAACGTCATCGAGTGCTGAGCCAGCCCGATGGACGCTGGCCCGGGTGATCACCAGCGTCCTCGCTGCCGCGCGCATCAAGATCCGCGCGGCGATGCCGCTAACGACAGAGACGTCGGCCGATCCGGCATGGGCATGCGCTTGCGGTTTCCACACGCCTCCTGGCGCCTGCTGGCGCTACAGCTGGCCATGCTCTCGACAGCGTGGAGCGCATGTGTGCCGCAGGCGCGAGCACTGCAGCCGGACAAGCAGTTCCATCACTACGAGCGCGAAGGCTGGGGGCTGGACCAGGGCCTGCCGCAGCTGAGCGTGCAAGCGTTCGCCCAGGACCGTCAGGGCTATCTGTGGATCGGCACGATGGGCGGGCTGACCCGCTTCGACGGCGTGCGCATGACCTCGTTCAACGAGGGCGCGCCGGCGCATCTGCCCGGCAACCTGATCAAGGCGCTGCACGTGGACGCCGCCGGCACGCTGTGGATCGGCACCTACCGCGGCCTGTCGCGCTACCGCGATGGACGCTTCACCACGGTGCTGCCGCAGGACCCGCAGGCGCCGTTGCTCAACATCGAGGCGATCGCGACCGACGCGCACGGCAGCGTGCTGGTCGCGGCGCAGGATGGCGTGTACGCGGTGCAGGGCGATCGCCTGCACCTGCGCCACCGCATCGCCGGCGGCGCCTACACGCTGCTGCCGCGCGCCGACGCGCTGTGGGTGGGCACGCGTGGCGCGGTGCTGCGCTTCGTCGCCGGCCAGGACGCGCCGGAGTCGCTGGCACTGCCGCAGGAGGCCGGCGCGACGCCGGTGCAGCATCTGCTGGAGGCGCAAGGCACGCTCTGGGCCGGCACCCGCGACGGCCTGCTGTTGCGCCGCGACGGGCGCTGGCAATGGCTGCCCGATACCGCCGCGACGAGCCGGCGCGCGGTGCAGGCCCTGTTCGAGGACAGCGACCGCAACCTGTGGGTGGGACAGCCCGGCGCGCTGCTGCGCGTGCGCGATGGCGCCATCGTCGAACGCAACCCGGAAAACAAGCCGAATGTCGGCGTCAACGCCATCTTCGAGGACCGCGAGCGCAACCTGTGGCTGGGCAGCAGTTGGAACGGCGCAACCCGGCTGTGGAACGGCTGGACCCGGCGCTACAGCACGCACGAAGGGCTGGACGACGCGCTGGTGTGGACCCTGGCGCGCGATCCGGACGGATCGCTGTGGGTCGGCACCGACAGCGGCCTGTCGCAGCTGCGCGATGGCCGCTACCAACCGCGCCTGAGCCTGGCGCAGTTGCACAACGAGGCGCCCTATACCTTACTGGCCGAACCCGGCCAGCTGTGGATCGGCACCCGCCATGGCGCCGCCCTGTACCGCGACGGCCGGCTCATCCAGCCGGACTGGCTGGCGCCGCTGCGCGACCTGCAGATCAGCGGGATCGTCCGCGATCGCGCGCAGCGGCTGTGGTTCGCCAGCACCGACGGCCTGTTCCGCGCCGACGGCACGCGGCTGCGCCGCTACGGCACGGCTGAGGGCCTGCGCGATCCGCGCGTGCGGCTGATCCACGAGACCCGCGACGGGCGCCTGTTGATCGGCGCGCAGTCGGGCCTGTACGCGCTGCGCGACGAGCGCTTGGTCGCGCTGGCGCCGCCGGGCTCGGCGCTGGCCAGCGCCGACGTCACCGCGATCCACGAGCTGCCCGGCGGGCAATGGCTGGTCGGCACCCTCAACGAGCAGTTGTGGCTGTTCGACGGCGCGCACTGGTACGCGTTCGGGGAACAGGATGGGCTGCCGGTGAACGCCGCGTTCTTCATCGCCGACGACGGCCGCGGCGCGATCTGGGTGGCCGGCCTGCGCGGGGTCTACCGCGTGCGCCTGGCCGACCTGCTGCGCCATGCGGCGTCGCCACAGGCGCCGCTGAACGCCGAACTGATGCTCACCGAGCGCGCGCAGCGCCATGGCGGCGTGCAGGGCATGTGCTGCAACGGCGCCGGCAACGGCAAGGGCTTCATCGAGCACGGCGCGCTGTGGCTGCCCAGCCGCGACGGCGTGGTCGCGCTCGACACCGCCGGCATCGTCAAGAATCCGGTGGCGCCGCAGCCGGTGGTGGAGCGGGTGCGTGCGCTGGGCCAGTGGCTGACGCCGCAGGCGCTGCCCGCACCGCTGCCGGAAGGCGCGCGCGACCTCGACTTCGAGTTCACCGCCGCCTCGTTCCAGGCGCCGCAGAACGTCGAGCTGCGCTACCGCCTGCTCGGCTACGACCGCGGCTGGCGCACCCTCGACGACATCCGCCAGCGCGCGGTCAGCTACACCAACCTGCCCGGCGGCGACTACGTCTTCGAAGTCACCGGCAGCAACAACGCCGGCGTGTGGGCGGCCGCGCCGGCGCGGCTGCCGCTGCGGATCGCGCTGCGCTTCCAGGAGACGCCGTTCTACAGGCTGCTGCTGACGCTGGGCGCGTTCGCCCTGCTGCTGTGCGCGGTGGCCCTGGCGCGGCTGCACAACCGGCGCCAGCGCGACATCCTCGAACGCCAGGTGCGCGAACGCACCCAGGCGCTGCAGGCGGCCAACCAGCGCCTGCAGGAGGCCAGCTTCACCGACGAGCTGACCCAGTTGCGCAACCGCCGCTACCTGTCGCTGCACATCCCCAGCGACATCGCGCTGTACCGGCGCATGGCCGCCAACGACGAGGACATGCTGTCCTCGGGCATGCTGTTCGCGCTGATCGACATCGACCATTTCAAGTCGATCAACGACAGCGGCGGCCACCACACCGGCGACGCGGTGCTGCAGCAGATGGCGCAGTTGCTGGTGCGGCTGACCCGCGAAAGCGACTACGTGGTGCGCTGGGGCGGCGAGGAGTTCCTGCTGGTGCTGCGTTCGGCGCCGCGCGAGAACCTCACCATGGCCGCGGAACGGCTGTGCCGCTCGGTCGCCGCGCACCCCTTCGTGCTCGACCACGGCCGCCAGGGCCGGGTCACCTGCTCGATCGGGCTGGCGGAATTCCCGTTCGTGCACGACCCCGACAACCTGCTCGGCTGGGAACAACTGCTGGTACTGGCGGACCGTGCGCTGTACCAGGCCAAGGCCAAGGGCCGCAACGGCTGGGCGGCGTACCGGCCGGTGCTTGGTGCGCAGGCCGAGCAGGTGCTGGCCGCGCTGCAGGAACCGCTCGCGCGGATGCAGCACCACGCCTGCCTGACCCTGGTGCACAACGGCGGCAGCCTGCCGCCCGTGTAACGCGTTGACGCCTGGCAAGCGCAGGCCGGGCTAAGGTCGTGGTCCATCACGCCTGTCGCCCTGCTCCCATGCGCCACTGCCTGCTGCTCGCCGCCCTCGCCCTGTCGCCGCTCGCCTCCGCCTCGGCCACCGATGCGCCGCCGCGCTACGGCGCGCAACTGGAAGGCTTCGCCTATCCCTATCCGGTGCACTGGTACCGCTTCGACTCGCAGCGCCAGCCGCTGCAGATGGCGTACATGGATGTGGCCCCGACCGGCACGCCGAACGGCCGCACCGTGGTGCTGCTGCACGGCAAGAACTTCTGCGCGGCGACCTGGGAATCCACGATCGCCGCGCTGGTGGCACAGGGGTATCGGGTGCTGGCGCCGGACCAGATCGGCTTCTGCAAGTCGAGCAAGCCGCAGGCCTACCAGTTCAGCTTCGCGCAACTGGCGGCCAATACCCATGCATTGCTGCAACAGGCGGGCGTGCGCCGCGCTGCGATCGTCGGCCATTCGATGGGCGGCATGCTCGCCGCGCACTACGCGCTGCAGTACCCGCAGGACGTGAGCCAGCTGCTGCTGGTGAACCCGATCGGGCTGGAGGACTGGAAGGCCGCCGGCGTGCCGTGGCGCAGCGTCGACGACTGGTACGCCAAGGAGCGCAAGACCGATGCAGCCTCGATCAAGCAGTACCAGCAGACCGTCTACTACGGCGGACAGTGGAAGCCCGAGTACGACCGCTGGGTGAGCATGCAGGCCGGCCTGTACGCCGGCCCCGGCGGCGACCGCGTGGCCTGGAACCAGGCGCTGACCTCGGACATGGTGTTCAACCAGCCGGTGGTGCAGCGCTTCCCGCAACTGCGCGTGCCGACCACCCTGTTCATCGGCCAGCGCGACCGGACCGCGATCGGCAAGGACCTGGCGCCACCGGTGCTGGCGGCGACCCTGGGCGACTACCCGGCCTTGGGCAAGCGCGCGGCTGCGGCGATTCCCGGCGCGCGCCTGGTCGCCTTCGACGACCTCGGCCATTCGCCGCAAGTGGAAGCGCCGCAACGGTTCAATACGGCCTTGCTCGAGGCGCTGGGCGAGGCGCCCTGAGCGCGCACACCCGCGACAGGTCCGGTCACTGACCCTGCACGGCGGCGCGAACGCGTCTTGCCGCGGAATCTCTCGGGTCGTCGCGGCACCACCGCCGCACCATCGACAAGCAGCGCGCGCTGCACGCATCCGCTCGGCGGTGTGCCTCACGCCCTGCACCACGCACGCTTCAGTCCACTCGACACACCCGGACTGCACCGCAGCATCGAACAATCATGAAAACGTTGTCATCGCAGCAATCCTGGATCTGTCTCGCATTCGTCGGATTTGTCGGTTGACAACGTTGTCTTCTCATTCGGACCCTGCGCGTGCCCGGTCCGCGTGCGAGTCAAACGACGTCGGCGCCACGCGTCTCCAAGCCCCCGGGTGATCGGACTCAAGGAACCAGATGGCGGCTCACCGCCGCTCCTCAGTCGCGCTACCTACCGCATCGGAGGCGTCACCATGAACACGAAATCCGCTGGATCGTGGTTGCTGTTCTGTTGTCTCGTCCTGGCCGGCCTCGTGCCCGGCCAGACCTGGGCCGCCGCGTGCAGCGGCGTCGCCACCTGGAACCCGGCCACCATCTACGCCGCCGGCGACACCCTGACCTACGCCGGCCACCTGTACCGCGCCAACAGTCCGATCTGGAACACCGCGCCGACGTACTGCACCAGTTGCGGCTGGTACCAGGACCTGGGCACCTGCGATGGCGGTTCGAGCAACCAGCCACCGAGCGTGGCCATGACCGCACCCACGACCGGCACCCGCTTCGTGGTCGGCACCACCGTCACCTTGCAGGCGTCGGCCAGCGATCCGGACGGCAGCGTGGCGCGGGTCGAATTCTTCCGCGGCAGCACCTCGCTCGGCAGCGTCGGCGGCGCGCCGTACACGCTGTCCTGGAGCGGCGCGGCGGCCGGCGACTACAGCCTGACCGCGGTGGCCACCGACAACGCCGGCGCCCGCACCACCTCGGCCGCGGTCGCGATCAGCATCACGGCACCGTCGACCGACACCACCGCCCCAAGCGTGCCGACCGGCCTGGCCGCGGCCACGCGCGCCAGCAACGCCATCACCCTGACCTGGAATGCCGCCTCCGACAACGCCGGCGGCAGCGGCCTGGCCGGCTACGACATCCTCCGCGACGGCAATCGCGTGGGCACCTCCAGCACCACCGGCTACACCGACTCGGCGCTGATCGCCGACACTGCGTACGCCTACGCGGTCCGTGCCCGCGACAACGCCGGCAACGTCTCGGCCAGCAGCGCCACGCTGAGCGTGCGTACCCTGCCCGCCAGCGCCGGCGGCGGCAAGCGCGTGATCGGCTACTTCACCCAGTGGGGCATCTACGGCCGCAACTACCAGGTGCGCGACATTCAGACCAGCGGCGCCGCCGGCTACCTGACCCACATCAACTACGCCTTCGGCAACGTCCGCAACAACCGCTGCGAAGTCGGCGTGACCCAGCCGTCGGACAGCAGCACCGGCGCCGGCGGCGATGCCTTCGCCGACTACACCAAGGCGTTCTCCGCCGCGCAGAGCGTGGACGGCGTGGGCGATACCTGGGACCAACCGCTGCGCGGCAACTGGAACCAGTTGAAGAAGCTCAAGGCCGCGCATCCGGGGCTGAAGGTGCTGATCTCGCTGGGCGGCTGGACCTGGTCGCGCGGCTTCTCCAGCGCCGCGCGCGCCGAGAACCGCCAGGCCTTCGTCGCCTCGTGCATCGATGCCTACATCCGCGGCAACCTGCCGGTCACCGACGGCGCCGGCGGCAGCGCGGCCGCGGCCGGCGTGTTCGACGGCATCGATATCGACTGGGAATATCCGGTGGCCTGCGGCATCGCTTGCGGCAGTGCGGAAGACCGGCAGAACTTCACCGCGCTGCTGGCCGAGTTCCGCCGCCAGCTCGACCAGGTGCGGCCGGGGCTGCTGCTGACCGTGGCGGTCGGCGCCGGCATCGACAAGATCCGCGTCACCGACCCGAACCTGTACGCGCCGTACCTGGACTACCTCAACGTGATGACCTACGACTTCCACGGCGCCTGGGATCCGCAGACCAATCACCACTCCGCGCTGTTCGAGTCGTCGGCCGATCCGTCCAGCGGCGACCAGCGTTACTACAACAGCAACGACGCCATCCAGGCCTTCCTCGATCGTGGCGTGCCCGCCGCCAAGCTCAACCTCGGCATCGGCTTCTACGGGCGTGGCTGGACCAACGTGCCCAACGTCAACCACGGCCTGTACCAGAGCGGCAGCGCCGCACCGGGTACCTACGAGGCGGGCATCGAGGACTACAAGGTGCTGCGCGGCCGCGCCGGCACCAGCTATGTCGACGCGCAGGCGCATGCGCACTGGAAGTACGACGGCAGCACCTTCTGGAGCTACGACCACCCGGCGCTGGTCACCGAGAAGATGAACTACGTCAAGACCCAGGGCCTGGGCGGCGCGTTCTTCTGGGAATTCAGCGGCGACTACCAGGGCGAGTTGCTGAAGACCATGGGCCAGGGCCTGCAATGAGCTGCGGCGCCGGCCGTCGTGCAACGCGCGACGGCCGTGCCGCGTGACCCGCACGCATCGGCGTGTAGGCGCGTTGCCTACACGCCGACTGCCCGTCGGTATCGCCCCAGTCCGAACCGCGATGCCCGCACGTGATGGCGGGCGTCGTTCGCTTCGCTCAGCGCACCGCGATCCGCAGCACGTCGTCGAGCAAGGCCGCCGCGGTGACATCGGCGCCCGCACCCGGCCCCTGGATCAGCAGCGGCTGCTGCAGGTAGCGGTCGCTGTGGATGGCGACGCGGTTGTCGGTGCCGGCGCCGCTGGCCAGCGGATGCGTCAGCGGCAGCGCGCGCAGGCCCACCGAGGCGCCATGTGCATCGAAGCGACCGACGAAGCGCAGGCAGGCACCGGCGGCCTGCGCCTGCGCCAGGCGCGCCGCCAGCGGCGCGTCCAGTTGTTCGAGTGCGGCATCCAGTTGCGCCAGCGGCACCGTGGCCAGCGCAGCCGGCACCAGCGACTCCACCTGCACCTGCTCGGCACGCAACGGCAGGCCGGCGGCGCGGGCCAGGATCAGCAGCTTGCGCCGCACGTCCTCGCCGGACAGGTCCTCGCGCGGATCGGGCTCGGTGTAGCCGGCGGCCGCGGCCTCGCGCACGCACGCGGAGAAGGCACGGCGGCCGTCGTAGCGATGCAGCAGCCAGGCCAAAGAGCCGGACAGCACGCCTTCCACCGCATGGATATGGTCGCCACCGGCGACCAGCGCACGCAGGCTGCTCAGCAACGGCAGCCCGGCGCCGACCGTGGCGCTGTCGCCGTAGTGGGTGCTGGCGGCATGGCGGGCGGCCTGGATCTGTTCGGCCCGCGCCAGCGCGGCGCCCTGGCCGAGCTTGTTGGCGGTGACCACGTGCACGCCGCGCCGCAGCCACTCGGCATGGCGCTGCGCCACCGCCTCGCTGGCGGTGGCGTCGACCACGATGTCGCCACGGCCCAGATCTTCCGGCAACGTCACCGCCTGCGCCGTGCGCGCGGCAGCATTGGCCGCGGCCAGCGCCTGCGCCGGCGTCACCGCGCAATCGGCAACGGTGCGCGAATTGGCCAGCCAGGCGAAGGTCGGCAGGCCGGGCCGGCGCTGCTGCAGCGCCTGGTAGCGCGCGACGAAGGCGCGGCCGACGGTGCCGGTGCCGAGCAGGC
>NZ_AQOK01000099.1:0-14195 GCF_000364645.1 Xanthomonas sp. SHU 308
CCCGCCGCCAGCGCGCCGTCGATCTCGTCGATCATCGCCTGCCGTTCCAGCTTGTGCGCCTCCACCTCGTGCAGGCGCAGCGCGAAGATCTCGGCGAACGCACGCAGCATGCCGATGTCGCGCTCGCCCAGGTCGTGCCGCGGCAGGAAACTGAAGCAGCACAACGTGCCGTAGATCCGCCCGCCCACCTGGATCGGCACGCTCATGTGCGAGCCGATCGGAATCTGCCACGTCGCCGGGATGCACTGCGCCGCCGGCACCAGGGAGGTATCCGGAATGAGTTGCGGCAACTCGCCCTGCACCACGCGCATGCAGTAGCCATCGGCGAACGGCAGGATCTGGCCTTCGTGGATCGGCCCGTCGGGCGGCCCGTCCACATGATCCAGCACGCGGTCGGTTTGCCGGAAGCGCGACAGGAACGCCACGTCCATGCCCAGGTGCAGGCGCACCACGCGCAGGCAGCGACGCAGTTCGCGGTCGCTGATCTCGCCCGACAGCAGCTCGAACAACGGATGAGGTTCTGGCAGATCCTCGGTCGACGCCATCCCGCTTCTCCCCTGAGAGCGTTGCGACCCGCGCGCCGCGCGCCGTGACGACGCGATCGAGCAGCGGGGAACCCCGGACCTTCCCCCGTTTGTCCAGCGGGCGACACGTCCTTGTCGTTCGACTGTAAGCCGTGGCGTACAGCGGCGAAAGCGCCGACTTGTTCAGGAATGTAGCTGTCTACGCCAGCGACCGCCTCGGCGACCCTCCGCCGCGAATTCAGCCAACGGACGAACGGCCAGCGGCGCCGGAGTGGTCAGGCATGGTGGCCGACGGCATGTCGGCGATGGAATGGGCGGCCTGCCTCGCGCATGCCGACGCTGCGACCAACCGGTGCACGCACGCCTGCCGGCGCGCGCGCCCAGCGCATCAGACGTAGACCATCAATCCCAGCAAATCCAGCGCGGCATGCGCCACGATCGCCGGCCACAGCCGCCCGGTGCGCGCCACCCACCACCCCAGGATCAGCCCGACCACCACGATGCCGATGGCGCCGACCGGGCCCTGATACAGGTGGTACGACGCACGGATCGCCACGCTCACGTTCACCGCGAACGCCGGACTATGCCGCCGCTCCAGCGCGCGGATCACGTAGGCGCAGACGAACACCTCCTCGAAGATCGGATTGAGCAGCGAGACCAGCACCACCACACCCGCCGACAGCGGCCCGGCCACCATCGCGTCCATCGACGGATTCACCTCGGCCGCCACGCTGTCGTTCAACAGATTCAACGGATAGGTCGCCACCAGACAGGCGGCCAACAGCGCCAGGCCAACGCCGATGTCGCGCGCCTGCCACTGCAGCCCCAGCGCCTGCGGCGACCAGCCGCGGAACCACAGCGTCGGCAGCAACAACGCCAGCACCAGCAACTCGTAGAACACCATGCCCCACAGGTTCGCGTCGGAAAACGACGGCTCCACCACCGGCGCCAGCACCGCCAGCGCACTCCAATAGATCGGCAACCCGAACGCGACTGCCGTGACCAGCAGCAGTTCACCCCAACTGAAAGAAGACGCGTCACGCTGTTTCATCGATGTCCTTGTCGTGCGTCGATTCCGGTTAGCCGACCTGTGCGGCGAACCGCCTGGACACAGGCCTGCTGGGCCACCTGCATGAAGTCGGGATCGGGGCGCACGCGTGGCGTCGTACCCTGCCGGCATGCCCCCTCACTGCGCCCCACAGTGATTCTCTGGCGGCGACGAAGCTGCAGCGAGCGCACTACCGCGCTGCCCTGTCGATCACATCGCAGCGGCTACGCAAGTCGGTCGTCAGTCCCACCACAGAAAGACGCTGCGCGACTGACGCATCTGCGCCGCCAGAGCCTCCACGCTCTCCACGCCCTGGTCCACTGTGTCCGGGCAGAACGCGTAGACCTCCCGCGCGAAGGCGTCCCAGTCCGGCGGTGGCGAACGGAGTTCGACCTCCAGCCAATCCTCGCCCGCACCGACCAGCACCAAACCGTAGCGCGCATCCCATGCACGATAGCGGACCATCACCGCCTCGTGGTCCATGTCGTAATTGACCGCATCGGGACGAACCACCGCCAGATACGCCGCGTCGTCCGCGCGCGTCACCACCACCTGATCGGGACCATAACCGAAGTGCTGGTCACGCAGGTACGCCTGGTAGCCAGATCCCCGCAGGCGCGTGCGTAAGCGCTCCATGACCGCACGCCCCTGCCGCGGGGCCGTGGTGACCACGATGCCCTCGGCCGGACGCGGCGCATACGTGTCGGTCTGCCCCACCCAGCGCACGATGGACGTTCCCTCCCCTCGCGCCAGCGCCGCGATCGCAAGCGGCACCTTCGCCGCCTGCGCAAGCGCCTGCTCCTCGTGCGTGAGCGCCACCTCGCGCACGCAGCCGGAGCAGAGCCACAGGCCCAGCAACATCATCCAGCGACGCCACATCATCGATCCCCTGCAAAGCGTATCGCGGAGCATGATCGCTTCTGGCGCACCGCTTCGCCACCCTGCCGATCGCACGTCCGCTACCACTGGCGCGTCGGGTACAGGCGTCGGCTGACAGCAGAAGAACGCCTCAGCCGCAACCAGGAAACAGAGAGGGGATGGCACTGGCACGCCGCATCGTACAGATCACCGCCCATCGCGCTGAACCCCACACCACTTACAGAGGCGGCAAACCGCATCCTCGTCCGGTACCTGGCCCGCTAGTCCCCTTGTCCGGAAGACTGCCGATACTTGTTGATCGCCACGTAGAGCGTCCTGGCGAGCGGACTGACATGTATCGGGTCGGTCTCCAGCGTCGGGGCATGGAACTGCAGCAAGATCAGTTCGCGCCAGCCCTGGCGCGCGGTCTCGCGATCCGGCGTTCCGAATTCGAGCCAGGCCTGCAGGATCTTGGGATCGTGTGGAAACTGCGCATATGCGCGCACCAGCAATGCCTTCCCCTCGTCGGAAAGAACCCCCTGGACGACCTCGCCGTGAATGCGGCTGATTGCGAAGTCCGCCTGGCCATAACGGCCCCAGCCAAGCATGTCGGTGTCCTTGAGCCCGGGATCCTTGAGGCTTTCCTGCAAGGAGGCGAGCACCTTCAATGCCGTGAGATCGCCAGCGACGGAGCGAATCCGCGCCTCCAGGGCATCGCGGTGCGCCGCCAACACGTCCTGTCTCGAGACGATCGACAGGTCGAGCGCGTTGACGAGCAGAAACTCGAACAACGCCGAGCTGTCCGGAAGCGGATCGGCCGCGACAGACAGCTTGCAGCTCGCCATCTGCGCCTTCCAGAGGTCACGCAGACGCTCCCCATCGGCTTCCGCACCGTTGCCGCCGGCAACTGCGGCCTCGGCTTCGAACACGGGGCGCAAGCAGGACATCGGCCCGGCAAGATCGCTACGCGGCACATGCGCCGCGGCATCGGCGATGACCCGCAGGACCCGGCCACGATCGGCTCCCGTCTTGAAGCGGATGGCATTGACCAGGGCCGCATCCAACTCCCGCGCGTCGCCAGTCCCTTTGAAGGCTTTCAGACGCTCGGCATGCGCCCGCAGCACCTCGGGTTGTCCCCAGACTTCCTGCAACAGATGCTCCAGATCCCCGTGGCGCGAGCGGGATCGCTCGAACATCGCAAAAGCGCGCTGATCCTGGCCAAGTTGCAGGTAGCAGTAGCCTGCCAGCATCGGCAAATGCCTTTCCAGCAAGCCGGCCTGATCGACCTTCTGCCAGGCATCGGCCGCTTCGGCGCATTCCTCGTGCCGCGTGTATTCAAGCGCCAGTTCCAGCAGCGCGTACGGATTGCCATCGCTCAACGCATAAGCACGCTGATGCCATTGAAAGGAGTACGCCGGATCAAGACGCCAGACTTTGTTCGCCAACGCGAACAATGCCAACCAATCCGTTTCGTCCACCGCACCGCGCAGGCGGGCCGCAGCGCGTTCCGGATCGCCATGCAGATAGTCCTCGGTCGCCGCGTCTTCCGCCAACTCAATCTGCCGGCCGATGGCGTGCAGACGCGTTTCATCCAACCGTTTCTCTTTGGCTGCCACAGGCGCGATGGTCGCCACCACCATCAGCCACAGCACGCACTGCCCCACCGCGCGGAGCACGCTGGCCGCCCCCATTTGCGCCTTCATCCTCGTTCCCCTGGGCGCACGAGCGCCTCTTCTTGCCGTTTATGTTAGCAACGCATTCCATGCCTCAACGCGCATCCCGCTTGCACCTTGGCGCTGATGCGCGTCAACGCTGCATCGGGGTATGTAAAACATGGCGATACGCTGTCTACATATTCCACCACACCACGACATGCGCCTGCTTGCAGGGAGTCAGCCGCTTAGGCAGGCTTTATGCACTCTTTGCCTTGCGCCTATAGATGAAACGCGCCCTCCTTGTTCTCTGCCTGCTCAGTCCCAGTGTTTGGGCCTGCGACACGCACCTCCCATTGTCGGGCATGGTCAGCGTCGCCACCTGCCCACCGGACAAAGGAACGAGAACGTGCGTGGCCTCCTGGGAAGCGCTTTCCCAGTACCTTGAGGCCATGCCGGACCACGATGACGATTTCACCATCGCCCTGCAGTCCAGTCCCTGGCGCATGTACGACGGCAACTGGCGCATCCTGACTCCCGAGGATCTTGCGGGCACTGTGCGCGCAACGCGCGAGAAGAAGCACAAGCGCGTCGAACTGGTCGGCTCATGGACTGGTGTTTCGCCAGCACCAGGCATCCCATCGCTGGCCGAGCGCCTGTCGAAGGCGCTGGGCGGATTTCCCGTCCAAGGAGAGAACGGCTTCCTGTGGATCTCCAAGGATGGTGCCCGCCGCACCACGCGCCAGGCATTCACCGGACGACAAGGGTCTGGCCCGTACTTCATCCCCGCTGGTGCCGAATTGTTCGTGCCGCTGGTGACCGGTTGGCAGGCACTTGGGCCGAAACAGGCGGAGGACGCGGACGCCGAGCAGCTATTGCAGTCCGGTGCTGCCTGGGACGTCATGTACCTGTGTCCTGAGAAGGCCCAGCAGAGCTTCGAACTCGCTGCGTCCAAGGGAAACGTGGTTGCTGCGTACAACGCCGCGCTGATGCGACTCGAACGTGGCGGCAACGGCAACCGGAGCGCCGCCATCGCGCTCCTCAAGCGAGCCGCTGCACAGGGAGATGCCAAATCGCAGGCGCGCCTGAAGATCGAACTTGCCAAGCGCTAGCCGTGGCAGTGGAACTCTACGCTGATTGGCGCTGTGCGCGTGCATTACAGCCGGATCATCGGCCCTGCCAGGAAGCTTGCGCGTTGATCGCCTTTCACTGAAGTCGGATCGCCCCCTAGCGAATCGGCCGCGGCAATTCCCCGATGCCCGCGGAGACTCCATCGCAGCAGCGCAAAGGCCGCTTTCGCTCATACAGCAAGCGGGCGTCGCCAGGCGACTCCATCGAGACGTTCTCGGAGCTAGACCTCAGCAAGGCCAATCCGCATCGCCAGCGCGCTAGTACAGAGAGTCCCGGGTACGCTGCGGCAATTCCCGGTCGTAGGTTTCGCCGTCGAACGCGCCATCGGCCAGATGCGCGTGCATGGTGCCGGGGCTGGGCAGGCGATCGCGCGGCAGGTGCCGCGTCGGATCCCACAGCTGCGACCGCACGATCGCCTTGGCGCAGTGGAAGTACACGGCCTCGATGTGCACCACGATCACGCTGCGCGGCAAGCGCTCGCCGACCGCGAACCGCGCCAGCAGATCCGGATCGACGCGGATCTCGGCACGGCCGTTCACACGCAAGGTTTCGCCGATACCGGGAATCAGGAACAACAGCGACAGCCGCGGATCCTGCAGCAGGTTACGCAGGGTATCGACGCGGTTGTTGCCCGGCCGATCCGGCAACGCCAGCGTGCGCGCATCCAGCACCTGCACGAACCCCGGCGCATCGCCGCGCGGCGAGCAGTCCAGACCTTCGGCGCCGGACGAAGCCAGCACCACGAACGGCGACGCGTGCACGAATGCCTGGTAGTCGGCATTCAAATGGTCGAGTTGCTTGCGTACGGCGCGCTCGGCGGGCTGGCCGTATAGGGCTTCGAGGGCATCGAGATTGGTGATGCGATGCGGTTCGGGCGGATCCTGCGGCGAGGTGGGCGATGCCGTCTCAATTGGCACGTCCGCCTTGGCTGCGCCGGTATTGGCGATCGCAGCAGCAAGCACGCTCTCATACAGGTGCAGACGCAGACGGAAATTGGCGCCCAACCAACTGACCATCCATAGCATGGCAGCGAACATCGCCAGAACTGACAACCACGCAGGCAAGGCCAGCAGATCGCGCCAGTTGCGCAAGACGACGAGCAGCGACAAGCACAGAGGTAGCAACCCCAGCTTATCCACACCGCCGACAAACAGACCAAGCTTGGCAGCTAGACGTTCCTGCGCCATCTTCGCGTAACGCAACTGATCCTCCAGCACGTCGCGTGGATAGAAAAGCAACCACTGAACTAGCTGGCGCAGTTCGCCGACATCATGATCGTGCTGCAATATCCACTGCCGGCGTGCATTGGAGAATTCGTAAATGATCAGCCAGACCGTGCGAATAAAATAAGGTGTAAAGGCGACGGTCAGCGCCAATCCCACCCGCGACAGGGTCACCATCCACAGCTGCGGCGCGAGCCAAATCAACAGCAGCGAAGGCAGCAGCGCGAGCATGGAACCCGCCCATCCCACCGCATTGAGCACCAGCATCCAGCGCGGCGTCGACAACGCAGACACCGGCCCTTCCGGCATGGCCTCGATCTTCTGCTCCAGTAGCGCGAATGTCAGCGGCGGCATGATGGCATTCATGACAGCGATCTCGTAAGGTTGAACGTGAAACACCGACTGCTACAGCACTACCATGTCATTTTTTATTGTGCCGACGGAGTTCTGCTGCGCCAGCAGGCTTTCCCCGCCTTAAGATGTGGACCTTAACTTCAACCTGGCGAATAGAATGCTTGAGCGAATCCGCGATCATTTGAGAGTTATTGCACCAGAAGTGGAGAAGGCACTGCTCCCGGCAGCCAACGAACTAGAGATCAAGGCGCTGCAATCAGCATTGGGGCGCCCATTGCCTGAGGATCTCTTGGCAGTCTATCGCGAAAGCGCAGGTTTGAATCCTGATGCCACAGCAAATTTCGCTCTAGGATTTTCTTTCATGGATGTGGCAACAGTGACTTTCGAGATCGAAAGAAGCTCCTGCGACGACGATGCAGGAGCTTCTGCCCAATTCGCGGACAAGGGAATCCGCCCTGTGCTGAAACTTGGAAAGGATCGTTTGGTGATTGGAAGCGACTTTTCCCAGTGCCGCCTTTGTGTTGACCTGTCGCCCGAAGAGAACGGGACCTATGGCCAGATCATATTTATAGATCAAGAATGGGGAGTAGCCCTTCTACTAGCGCGTTCGATGAATGAATTTCTTCAAAAATTCGAGCAGGACCTGTCCATGGGGAAATACAGTCTGGCGCAGGATGCTCTGGATGACGGCGTCCAGTGGCTAAGTGCGACAAGAGACATCGATGTTGGCAACTGGTACAACTCGCCAACTTGGTCGTATGTCGACCATCCCCACATTCGAAGGACATAGTTCAGCAACTTGCAGCGTTAGCAGATCGCCGCGCCAGGCGTTCAAACCTGGCGGCATTGCGGGCCGATCACCCGCACTTCGAATACCCACAATTCAAACAAGTCGCACACCCATCCATGATGACGAGCGCCTTGGTATTGCACTTGTGGCACATCGTGGCCGACGGCGGGAAACTCGCGCCGTCGCCGGTGACGGCGATGTCCTCTTCGTGGTCGGCGGTGGAGTCGGCGGACACCGCACCCTCATCCGCCCTGCGGGCACCTTCTCCCGCAGGAGAAGGAACCGCCTTGCTCACTTCACTGTTTTTTTTTGAGCGCTCTTCGTACTGCTTGCGCTTCTCGGCGATCAGCGCGCGCTGGTGGTCGCTCATTTCCGGGTCGTGCAGCAGGCCGATCGACTTCATGTGCTCTTCGACGATGCTGCCCAGTTCGGCGACCAGCGACGGCATGTACACGCCACCGGCCTTGAAGTAGCCGCCCTTGGGGTCGAACACGGCCTTCATCTCGTCGACCAGGAAGGTGACGTCGCCGCCCTTGCGGAACACGGCAGACATGATGCGGGTCAGCGCCACGATCCACTGGAAATGCTCCATGGACTTGGAGTTGACGAAGATCTCGAACGGGCGGCGCAGTTCGTGCTCGGTGCCGGCGTTGAGCACGATGTCGTTGAGGGTCACGTACATGGCGTGTTCCACCAACGGCGACTTGATCTTGTAGGTGCTGCCGATCAGCACGTCCGGGCGCTCGATGCGCTCGTGCATGTGGATGATGTTGTCCGCCACCGCTTCGGCCTCGGCGGTGGCACGGTCGATCGACGAGGCGGGCACCGCGGCGGCGGCGTCGCGCGCCTTGTCCTCGGGGGTGACGACGGCGTAGCCCTTGATTTTCTGGTCGATCTTGATGGCCATGAGGCGTGCGTTCCTGGAAGGCGGAGCGGGACGGGCGTGAGCCCGGCCTCTCTCCCGCGCACGGGAGAGAGGGTGCGACGGGACGGCTTACTTCTTGGCGCGGGTGGCCGCGGCCTTCTTGCCGGCGGCCTTGCGCACCGCGGTCTTCTTCACGGCGGCGCTCTTCTTGGCGACCTTGGCGGTGCTCTTCTTGACCGCCTTGGCGACCTTCTTCACCGCTTTCTTGGCGACGACCTTCTTCGCTGCAACCTTCTTCGCCGCTTTCTTCACTGCCTTCTTGGCAACGGCCTTCTTGGCGGCGACCTTCTTGACCGCCTTCTTCGGCGCGGCCTTCTTGGCGGTCACTTTCTTGGCGGGAGCCTTCTTCGCAACGGCCTTCTTGGCAGCGGCCTTCTTCGCCGGCGCCTTCTTC
Source organism: Xanthomonas sp. SHU 308 (assembly GCF_000364645.1). Taxonomy (NCBI): domain Bacteria; kingdom Pseudomonadati; phylum Pseudomonadota; class Gammaproteobacteria; order Lysobacterales; family Lysobacteraceae; genus Xanthomonas; species Xanthomonas sp. SHU 308. Next base: position 8,900 of record NZ_AQOK01000099.1, read on the forward strand.
GCAGCCGCCTTCTTGGCGGTCTTCTTGCCGCCCTTGGTCAGCGCGGCCGCTTCGGCCTGGGCGCTGGCCTTGGCCGCTTCCAGCTTCTTGCGCGCGCTGGCGACGGTCTTCTTGACGGCCTTGCCGGCCTTCTCGGCGCGCTTGGCCACTGCCTTCTCGGCATTCTTCACCGCCTTGCGGGTCTTGGCGACCTGGTCCTGCACGCGCTTCTGCACGGTCTCGGCGGTCTGCTTGACCGTGGCGACGGCCTCGCTGGCGGTGGCGGCGATGGTCTCGCCGACGTTGGTGGCGGTTTCTTTCACGTTCTCGGCGACCTGCGTCAGCGTCGCCGTGACGCCATTCCCATTGCTCATAAAACCCTCCTCAGGGTGTCAGTGTTTATGTCACGCGGGCGATGCTATACCGATTGCAGCGAAGCGGGGAGCCGGAAACGGCGACATTCGGCGGACGGTGGGGAAGCGTTGGGGAAGCACGGCGTGCCGCGCTCCAGGGCTTCCACCGCCGCCCTCCCCTCCGCCGGCGCGAAGGGGAGACGGGACGGCGTCAGAACTTGCCGTAATACCCTTCTTTCAGCGCATCGAACAGGTTGGCGGCGGTGTGCATCTCGCCGTCGTATTCGATCTGTTCGTTGCCCTTGACCTCGACCACGCTGCCGTCTTCCAGCTCGAAGCGGTAGGTGGTGTTCTCCAGGTCCGCCTCCTTGACCAGCACGCCCTGGAAGGCGGCCGGGTTGAAGCGGAACGTGGTGCAGCCCTTCAGCCCCTGCTGGTGGGCGTAGCGGTAGATGTCCTTGAACTGCTCGTAGGGATAGTCGGTAGGGACGTTGGCGGTCTTGGAGATGGAGCTGTCCACCCACTTCTGCGCGGCGGCCTGCACGTCCACGTGTTCCTTGGGGTGGATGTCGTCGGCGGCGATGAAGTACTCCGGCAGGCGCGCGGCGGCGTCCTCGGCGAACGGCATCGCCTTGGCGTTGACCAGGTGGCGGTAGGCCAGCAGCTCGAAGGAGAACACGTCCACCTTCTCCTTGCTCTTCTTGCCCTCGCGGATCACGTTGCGGCTGTAGTGGTGGGCGAAGCTCGGCTCGATGCCGTTGGAGGCGTTGTTGGCCAGGCTCAGCGAGATGGTGCCGGTGGGGGCGATGGAGCTGTGGTGGGTGAAGCGCGCGCCCACCTCGGCCAGTTCCTCGACCAGCGCCGGCGCCACCTCGGCGATGCGCTGCATGTAGCGGCTGTACTTGGCGTGCAGCAGCCGGCCCTCGATGCGCTCACCGACGCGCCAGCCGTCGCGTGCCATCTCCGGGCGCTGTCGCAGCATCGCCGCGGTGACCTCGAAGGTTTCCTGCATGATCGGCGCCGGGCCCTTCTCCTTGGCCAGCGACAGCGCGGTCTCCCAGCCGGCCACGGCCATCTCGCGGGCGATGGACTCGGTGAACTCGCAGGACTCGGCGCTGCCGTACTTCATGCGCAGCATGGTCATGGTCGAGCCCAGGCCGAGGAAGCCCATGCCGTGACGGCGCTTGCGCATGATCTCGTCGCGCTGCTGCTGCAGCGGCAGGCCGTTGACCTCGACCACGTTGTCGAGCATGCGGGTGAACACCCGCACCACTTCCTTGTATTCCTCCCAGTCGAAGCGGGCGCGCTCGGTGAACGGCTCGCGCACGAAGGTGGTGAGGTTGATCGAGCCGAGCAGGCAGGCGCCGTAGGGCGGCAATGGTTGCTCGCCGCAATTGTGGGCGTGCAGGCCGTTGCCGTCGAAGGTGTTGATGCCAGGGACCTGCACGTCGTAGACGTCTTCGATGCCATCGGCGGCCACCGACTGCACGGTCGCCACGAAACGCTCGCGGTTCAACTGGCGACGGTAGCCGGACAGCAGCGCCTTGAGGCGGTTGGCCTTGGCGGTGTCGGCAAAGCCCACCCGTTGGGCGAAGGCATCGAGGTTGTCGCCGCTGACGACCAGTTCGTGCTGCGCCTTGGTGGCGTAGGCACGCGTGCCGCCGTGCCCGTCGGGCAGCAACGCGGTGCCGGCGGGGCGCCGGTCGCGGTAGATCTGCGAGGCGATGCCCAGCCGCAACAGCATGCGCTGCGCTGCCTCCAGCCGCGCCAGGTCCGACTGTGCCAGGCGCACGCTGACGCCCTTCTCCTGGCTGCCCTGCACCGAGCCGTCGGTGTCGAACAGGCCACGCAGGAAGCCGCGATGGAAATCGCTGGAGGTCTTCTCGACGGCCGGGGTGATCGCCTTGTCGCCCGGACGCAGGCCCAGCTCCAGGGCCAGATCGCGCAAGGCGGCCGACTTCAGGCGGTACTCGCCACGGTCGCGCACCTCGCTCCAGCCGGCGAAGTCGGCACGGTGCGGCAGGCTGCGCGCGCAGCGCAGGGCTTCGTCCATCAGCGCCACCGGTGCCAGCGGCGCCGCATTGACGGCGGCGGCCTGCGGCCAGACGGACAACACGGCGGCGTCCTGCTTGAGCGTGCCGTCGCCCACCAGCATGCCGAGGAGGAAACCCTCCTCATAGCTGCGTGCGCCGCCCCACTCCGCACCGGCACGGTGATTGTTGAGCAGCACCCGGTCGCCTGCGACCAGTTGGTCCGCCTGGCACCATTGGGTGTCCAGCGACCAGCGGGTCTGGCGCACCACGCGCCGCACGCGGTGGTCCGCGGTCAGGCGCAGCGCGTAACCTTCCTGCGTCTGCAGTCGCACCACCTGCTTGTGCGCGGTCTTGAAGAAGCCCTCCGCACCGGTGGCATGGTCGCCGCCATCGACCCGCGCCAGGAACGGCGTTCCCAGCAGATCGGCGACCTGACGCGGCCCCTCGGCGGTCTGCACCCAGGTGTCGGCGGTCACGCAAGGATTGGTCGCGCGGATGTTCTCGCACCACCAGTTGTTGTTCATTTCGTTGACGCGGTCGATCAGGATGAAACCCGGCTCGGCGTAGTCGTAGGTGGAGACCATGATCATGTCCCACAGGTGGCGGGCGCGGATGTGCCCGTACACCTTGCACGCGACCAGGCCGTCGTCGCGCACGATGTAGTCCTTGTGGGTGGGCCAGTCGCGCCAGACCACGGCGCTGGCGTCGGCCAGGTCGACGTCGGCCTCTTCCTTGCGGTTCACCGGGAACACCAGCGGCCAGTCGGCGTCCTGCTCCACCGCCTGCATGAAGCCGTCGGTGATCAGCAGCGACAGGTTGAACTGGCGCAGGCGCCCGTCCTCGCGCTTGGCGCGGATGAAGTCCTTCACGTCCGGGTGGGACACGTCGAAGGTGCCCATCTGCGCGCCGCGGCGGCCGCCGGCCGAGGACACGGTGAAGCACATCTTGTCGAAGATATCCATGAACGACATCGGCCCGGAGGTGTAGGCGCCGGCGCCGGCCACGAACGCGCCGCGCGGGCGCAGCGTGCTGAACTCGTAGCCGATGCCGCAGCCGGCCTTGAGGGTCAGCCCGGCCTCGTGGACCTTCTCCAGGATGCCGTCCATCGAGTCGGTGATGGTGCCCGACACGGTGCAGTTGATGGTGCTGGTGGCCGGCTTGTGTTCCTGCGCGCCGGCATTGGAGGTGATGCGCCCGGCCGGGATCGCGCCGCGGCGCAGCGCCCAGGCGAAGCGCTCGAACCAATAGGCGCGCTGCTCCTCGCCGACCTCGGCATCGGCCAGCGCCCGCGCCACGCGCAGGTAGGTGCCGTCGATGTCGGCATCCAGCGGCTCGCCCTGCTTGGTCTTGAGCCGATACTTCTTGTCCCAGATGTCCTGCGACGCCGGCTGCATCGGGATGGGGTCGTGCTTGGATCCGGTCTGGACGACTTCCAGGCGCACCGTACTCATTCTGCTGTGTTCTCCTCGAACCTGTCCCGATGGGGCGGATGGGTGGTCATCCGCCGTGTGTCTTGTCTCTATCGCACTTGCGCTGCATGGCAGCGACGGCCGCGGCAGCGCACGCGGCGCCTGCTCTCGACCGACCGAAATTCCCCGAATTCGCGACGTCCCCTGTCACCGTCCCGTCATGCACCGCCGAGCGCGCCCCTGGATGTGAAGTCCTGGTGAAGAAAGCCCTAGTTCTAGTGCCGTACCGAATCGATACCGCTACATGTAGTGGCTAATGCAAGCGTGAACGCTAACGCCGGGCAGGCCGACTGTCAACGTCGTCGCGCGCCGATCACATGCCGTCGAGCGGCTGTGGCCGCAGGGTGCCGCGGCGGCCTTGCGCAGGCGGCGCCGGAGCGCTTTCACTGGCGGTTAAACGCCGCGCGTTCATCTTGATTTACGCGCACGCGCGCCCATCTGCCCCACGTCTCCCGCGCTCCCCGGAAACCGACCCCATGCGACCGCTGCCCACGCTGCTGACCCTGACCGCCGCCGCTGCCTTCGGCGGTTTCGCCGCCACCGCGATCAATGCGCAACTGGACAACCGCGCCGAGGCCGCGCCGGTCGCGGCGCCGCCGCTGTCCGGGGCCGCGCGCATGCCGTCCGCGGTGGCCGGCGAGCCGCTGCCGTCGCTGGCGCCGATGCTGCAGAAAGTGATGCCGGCGGTGGTGAGCATCAACACCAAACAGGTGGTGCGGGTACGCAATCCATTCTTCAATGACCCGATCCTGCGCCGCCTGTTCCCGGATATCCCGCAGGAGCGCATCAACGAGTCGCTGGGTTCGGGCGTGATCATCGATGCGAAGAACGGCTACGTGCTGACCAACCACCACGTGGTGGAGAACGCCGACGACGTGCAGGTGACCCTGGCCGACGGGCGCAGCTTCAAGGCCGAGTTCATGGGCTCGGACGCGGACACCGACATCGCGCTGATCCGGATCAAGGCCGACAACCTCACCGAGATCGGCCTGGGCGACAGCGACAAGCTGCGCGTGGGCGATTTCGTCGCCGCCATCGGCAACCCGTTCGGCTTCACCCAGACCGTCACCTCCGGCATCGTCTCGGCGATGGGCCGCAACGGCATCCGCGGCCTGGGCTACCAGAACTTCATCCAGACCGACGCCTCGATCAACCCGGGCAACTCCGGTGGCGCGCTGGTGGACCTGCGCGGCGAACTGGTCGGCATCAACACCGCCAGCTTCAACCCGCAGGGCAGCATGGCCGGCAACATCGGCCTGGGCCTGGCGATCCCGTCGAACCTGGCGCGCGCGGTGGTCGACCAGTTGATCAAGAACAACGGGGTGATGATCCGCGGCACCTTCGGCATCGAGACGCAGAACCTGACCACGCAGATGGCGCAGGGCCTGGGCCTGTCGGCGCCGCGCGGGGCGCTGGTGACGCGGGTGCTGGCCGGCTCGGCGGCCGCGGCCGCCGGGCTGCA
>NZ_AQOK01000100.1:0-4297 GCF_000364645.1 Xanthomonas sp. SHU 308
CGGGCCGTCCGGCAGCCGCGGCGACGGCAGCCAGGTCGCGCGCCGCGTGCTGCGCACCGAGACCCGTCCGTCGTACCTGAGCCGGCGCATCGCCAACCGGCCGCTGCCGGTGACCCGCGAGGGCGCGCGCATGGGCCTGCACGCCAAGTCGCTGGTGGTGGACCGCCGCGTCGGCGTGATCGGCACCCACAACTTCGACCCGCGCAGCGAGACCTACAACACCGAGGGCGCGGTGATCGTCGACGATCCGGCGTTCGCGCAGGCGCTGGCGGCCAGCATCGGCCGCGACATCGAGCCGGAGAATTCCTGGGTGGTGGCGCCGCGGGTCAAGCCGCCGGTGCTGTCGGGCCTGAACTACAGCATGGGCAAGGTCTCCGAGGCGCTGCCGGTGCTGGACTTCTGGCCATGGCGCTACGCCACCGACTACGAATTCCAGCCCGGCCCCGACTGCCCGGCGCCGCTGACCCGGCGCGACCCGGGCTTCCATCGCTGCTACAGCGCGGTCGGCGACTTCCCCGAGGTCAACGTCGGCCCGAAGTGGCTGCTGGTGCGGATGTTGACCGCGTTCGGCTCGGGCTTGGTGCCGATTCTCTGAGGGGCGGGGATTCGGGATTCGGGATTGGGGATTCGTAAAAGCAGATCCCTGCGACTTGATGCCCCGTGCAGGCGCGATAATGTCAGTGCCGGGGATGCCGCTCTTGCCAATCCCCAATCCCGAATCCCCAATCCCGGCCCTCCAATGCCCTTTCGCGAACCTGCCGATCTCGCTGTCCTCAACGCCGATTGCCGCGACACCCTGATCGCGCACCTGGGCATCGTCTTCACCGAGGCCGGGCCGGACTGGTTGCGGGCGACGATGCCGGTGGACGCGCGCACGCGGCAGCCGTACGGGCTGCTGCACGGCGGCGCATCGGTGGTGCTGGCCGAGACCCTGGGCAGCACCGCCGGCAACCTGTGCGTAGAGCCGGGGCGGATCTGCGTGGGCCTGGAAATCAACGCCAACCACCTGCGCGCCGCGCGCAGCGGCGTGGTCACCGGCACCGCGCGGCCGCTGCACGTGGGCCGGACCACGCAGGTGTGGGAGATCCACATCGAGGACGCGGCCGGCAAGCCGGTGTGCGTGTCGCGGCTGACCCTGGCGGTGGTCGACCGCGGCTGAGCCCGGTCCCGGGCTGAACCCTGCCTCGGCGGTCACGGGCGACGTGTCTGCGGGCGCGTCTTCGGGGTGACACAATTGTCCGCTAGGCCCCCGCTTCCGGTACCCTTGTTCGAATGAGCGAGTTCTCCCCACCCGCCATGCGCCAATACGGTGGGGCGCTGCGCTGGGTTCGTTACGGCTACCGCGTGCCGCTGCTGGCGTTGCACGTGCTGTTGTCGCTGCCGTTCCTGCTGGTGTGCATGGCGCTGTCGCCCGGCCGTGCCGGCACCGAGTCCTTCGGCGACCGCATGGTCTGCTGGTGGTCGACCTGGCTGCTGCGCATCTTCGGCCTGCGCGTGCGCCGCATCGGCGCGCCGCTGCCCAATCCGGTGCTGTTCGTCGCCAACCATGTCAGCTGGATCGACATCGTGATGCTGCACAGCCAGCGCATGATGGGCTTCGTCGCCAAGCGCGAGATCGCCGGCTGGCCGCTGGTCGGCTGGCTGGCCGCGCGCGGGCAGACCATCTTCCACCAGCGCGGCAGCACCGAGTCGCTGGGCGGGGTGTTGCAGGCGATGCTGGAGCGGCTGCGCTCCGGCTGCTCGGTCGGCGTGTTCCCGGAAGGGCGCACCCGCGGCGGCCAGGACGTGGGGCCGTTCCATGCGCGCATCTTCCAGGCCGCGGTCGAGGCCGAGGTGGCGGTGCAGCCGGTGGCGCTGCGCTACGGTGCGGGCGGCTCGGCGCAGCAGATCGTCGCGTTCGGGCCGCACGAGAGTTTCTTCGCCAACTTCCTGCGTCTGCTCGGCGAGCCGGGGCGGGTGGCCGAGGTGCATTTCCTGGAGCCGATCCGGCTGCAGGACGTGGAAGGGCGCCGCCGCATCGCCGAGATCTCGCGTGCGCGCATCGTCACGGCGATGGCACAACCCTGAACACCGGGACACTGCCGACGCCGCGCTTGACCGATTACTCCAGTCGACAGGCGCAAGCTCGCTGCCCATGAACGCAACCGATTACTCCCCCCCTCGCTGGCTGCGCAACCCGCACGTCCAATCGGTACTGGGTTCCAGCCTGCTGCGCGTGCGCCGTGGCGAACAGTTGCTCGCCGCCAGCGGCGCCACCACCACCTCGCACATCCTCGACGGCGGCGATGGCGTGCGCCTGCAGGGCTGGCTCAGCGTGCCGGCCGGCGAAGCGCCGCGCGGCACCGTGCTGCTGCTGCACGGCTGGGAAGGCAGCGCCGATTCTAGCTACATGCGCCTGACCGCGGCGAAGATGCTGGCGCTGGGCTACCAGGTGTTCCGGCTTAACTTCCGCGACCACGGCGGCACCCACCACCTCAACGTGGACCTGTTCCACTCCGAGCGCCTGGACGAAGTGGTCAACGCCGCCTGCGACCTGTGGCGGCGCTTCCCGGCGCCGACCCTGCTCGCCGCCGGCTACTCGCTGGGCGGCAACTTCGCCCTGCGCCTGGCGCTGCGCGCGCCGGCGGCGGGCTTGCCGCTGCAGCACGTGGCCGCGGTGTGCCCGTTGCTGGACCCGGCCACCACCATGCAGCGGATCGAGAACGGCCCGCAGTTCTACGACTGGTATTTCCGCCGCAAGTGGCGCGAGTCGCTGCTGCGCAAGCGCGAACTGTTCCCCGACCGCCACGGCTACGACGACGCCACCCTGGCGCTGGACATGCGCGGGTTGATGGCCTGGCTGGCCGAGCGCCATGCCGGCTTCGCCAGCCTGGACGCCTACTTCGACAGCTACTGCATCGCCGGCGAGCGCCTGCAAGGCCTGCGCGTGCCGGCCGACATCCTGATGGCCGAGGACGACCCGGTGATACCCCTGGACGACTTCCGCAGCTGGCGCCTGCCCGACCTCGCGCGGCTGGAGATCGCCCGCTGGGGCGGGCATTGCGGCTTCATCGAGAACGCGCGCGGCGACGGCTTCGCCGAACGCTGGGTGGCCGAACGGCTGACCGAGGGGCTGGTGGAGGCCTAAGCGGCGTTGCGCGCAGGCCGGCGGGCGACCTCGCCCGCGCCCGCGTGCGGCAGGCGGTCGGCAAGGTGGGCGCACCGGGATTCCCGGGTGCGGCACGCGTCGATGCTCCTTCCGCCGTTCCCGCATCATCACCGCCGCCACCACGTAGCGCTGCCCGGCGCACGGGTCATCTACGCGGCCGGCATGCTCGGCAAACCTCGCAGGCGCGTCGCCTCAGTCCCCCCGCAGCGTCCGGCGACAACGCAGCTTCAGCGCGGTCCGACGCCGCCCGCCGTGCCCGCAGGCGCCACCGCAGGGCGGCTGGGCGCTCCCGCTACAATGCGGGTTTGCCCCAACGCCGGACCCACATGCACCAGCCCATTCTCGACGCCCTGCGCCGCCAGGACACCGCCGACGCGTTGCGTCTCGCCCAGACCTGGGCCGCCGAGGCAGCCGACGACCCGCAGGCCTTCCGCTGGCTGGCGCTGGCGCAGCAGCAGCACGGCGAGACTGCCGCCGCCCTCGACAGCATTGGCCGTGCGATCGCGCTGGCGCCGGAAGACGCCAGCCTGCACCTGCTGCACGCCGGCATGCTGGTCAGCGCCAACGACCTGGCCCAGGCCGAGGACGCGCTGGCGCAGACCGCGGCGCTGGATCCCAACGAATTCCTCGCCTACGTGATGCGCGCACACCTGGCGCTGGGCCGCGGCGACCTGGACGAAGTGGAGCGGCTCAGCCGCACCGCCGCGCGCCTGCAGCCGGAGCATCCGCAACTGCTCGGCGTGGACGGCATGCTGGCGCTGCGCCGCGGCGACGCCGACCGCGCGCTGGCGCTGCTCTCGCGTGCCAGCAACGCGCTGCCGGACGATCCCCGCCTGCTCTACGCGCTGGGTTTCGCCTATCTGGACAAGCAGCACTTCGCCTTCGCCGAGACCGCGTTCCGCCGCGTCGCCGCGCTCACCCCGGGCACCAGCGCGGCGATGATGGCGCTGGTCGCGCAGCTGGCCTACCGCCAGGGTCGCCTGGACGACGCCATCACCGCGCTGGAGACGGTGCTGGCTGCTCCGGCCGGCGACACCGCCAACATGCGCCGGCTGGCCGGCGAGTACGCCTTGCAGGCCGACCGCCCGGCCGAGGCGCTGGAGCATTTGCGCCGCACCCTGGCGGTGGCGCCGGCCGACCGCCGCACCC
>NZ_AQOK01000101.1:0-8524 GCF_000364645.1 Xanthomonas sp. SHU 308
GGCCGCGCGCTGGCCTGCGGGTACAGCGGCGCCACCGCCGCCTGCGCTTCGGCCGTCACCCACAACGCCGCCGCGGCGCCGTCGACGCCGTGCAGGCAGGTGGCGCGCGCGTCGGCAGCCAGTTCATCCAACCACTGCCGCCACTGCGGCTGCGCGGCGGCCTCGTCCACGCTCACCACCCCGAGCGTGAGCAGCGCCTCGTGCATCTCGTCGCGGCTGCGCGGCTGCGGCCAGGCCTCCTCGCGCACCGCGTCGATCGCCTGCGGGTCCAACTGGCCGAGTTCGTCGACGCTGTGCGGATCCTGGTAGCGGCGACTGTGCACCGCCTGGGTGCGCCGCTCTTCCAGCGGCGCGTCGTCGAGAAAGGCATAGGGCCGCGCGTCCAGCGCCTCGGCCGCCAGCGGCGAGGGCGCGGTCAGTTCGCGCGCCAGCACGCGCACCTCGCCGGCCTCGATGCCGCGCAGCAGCTGCAGCCAGCCGTCGCTGTCCATCGCCTCGTCCAGGCAGTCGCGCAGGGTCTGCACCACCAGCGGGTGCTCGGGAATCTCGCGCTCGCCGACCAGGTTCTCCGCGCAGGCCACCTGGTCGGGAAACACCGTGGCCAGCAGATCCTCGGACTTCATCCGCTGCAGTTGCGGCGCGACCTTGCGCCCGCCGGTGAAGCGCGGCAGCGCCAGCGCATTGGTGGCGTTCCAGCGCCAGCGCACGCCGAACAGCGGCGCGTCCAGCAGCGCCTGCACCAGCACGTCCAGCGCAGACGCGGCGCGCAGATAGCGCGCCACCTCGTCCAGGGCGAAGCTGTGCCGGGTCGACAGCGACAGCACGATCGCGTCCTCGGTCGCGGCCGCCTGCAACTCGAAATTGAAGGTGCGGCAGAAGCGCTTGCGCAGGGCCAGGCCCCAGGCGCGGTTGATGCGGCTGCCATAGACGCTGTGGATCACCAGCTGGGTGCCGCCGGTGGCATCGAAGAAGCGTTCCAGCACGATGCACTGCTGGGTCGGCAAGGCGCCCAGCGCCGCATGCGCGCGGCCCAGATAATCGACGATCTGCTGCGCGGCGGCGGCGTCCAGCGCCAACGGGCCGCACAGCCACTGCAGCGCCTGCGCCGCGCCGCCCTGCTCCAGCGCCTGCGCGACTTCGGCCCGCAGCCGCGAAACGCCCAGCGACAACGCATCGCTGCGCCCGGGCGCCTCGCCGATCCAGAACGGGATGTTGGGCGGTGCGCCGCGCGCGTCCTCCACCCGCATCCGCCCCGCTTCCACGCGCAGGATGCGGTAGCTGGCGTTGCCGAGCTGGAACACGTCGCCGCCCAGGCTCTCCACCGCGAAATCCTCGTTGACCGTGCCGATGGTCTGCGCCTGCGGCTCCAGCACCACGCTGTAGTCGCCGGTCTCGGGGATGGTGCCGCCGGAGGTGAGCGCCGCCATCCGCGCACCGCGGCGCTGGCGCACGCGGCGATGCACCGCATCGCGATGCAGGTAGCCGGCGCGCGGCCCCAGCCGCGTGCTGAAGCCTTCGCTGAGCATGCGCAGCACCGCGTCGAACTGCGCGCGCGGCAACGCCGCATACGGCCAGGCGCCACGCACCAGCGCGTACAGCGCGTCTTCCTCCCACTCCTGGCAGGCCACCTCGGCGACGAGCTGCTGGGCGAGCACATCCAGCGGCGCATCGAGCATGCGCAGCGCATCGAGTTCGCCGCGGCGCACGCAATCCAGCAAGGCCGCGCACTCGACCAGGTCGTCGCGCGACTGCGGAAACAACCGCGCCTTCGGCGTGCCGCCCACCGCGTGCCCGGAACGGCCGGCGCGCTACAGGAACGCGGCGATCGAACGCGGCGAGCCGAGCTGGCAGACCAGGTCGACGTCGCCGATGTCCAGGCCCAGTTCCAGCGAGGCGGTGGCCACCAGCACCTGCAGCTCGCCGGCCTTGAGCCGGCGCTCGGCGAGCAGCCGGGTCTCGCGCGCCAGGCTGCCGTGATGCGCCGCCACCGCCTGCGTGCCGAGCAGTTCGCCCAGGTGCCGCGCGGTGCGCTCGGCCATGCGCCGAGTGTTGACGAACACCAGGGTGGTGCGGTGCGCGCGCACCAACTCGGCCAGGCGCGTATACGCCTGCTGCCACTGGTCGGCGGACATGGTCACGCTGAGCGGCGTCGGCGGCACCTCCAGCGCCAGGTCGCGGGCACGCGCATAGCCGATGTCGACGATGGCGCAGTCGGCAACGCCGTCGTGCACCGCGGCGCTGCCGACCAGGAAACGCGCGACCGCCTCGATCGGCTTCTGCGTCGCCGACAGGCCGATGCGCAGCGGCGGCACCTCGCACAGCTGCTGCAGGCGCTGCAGCGACAACGCCAGATGGCTACCGCGCTTGTTCGCCGCCAGCGCATGGATCTCGTCGACGATCACCGTGCGCACATGGCGCAGCGTCTCGCGCCCGGACACCGAGCCGAGCAGCACGTACAGCGACTCCGGCGTGGTCACCAGCACATGCGGCGGGCGCCGCCGCGCCTGCGCGCGCTCGCGCTGTGGGGTGTCGCCGGTGCGTACCGCGGTGCGAATGGACACATCCGGCAAACCCAGCGCCGCCAGTTCGGCGCGAATGCCCAGCAGCGGCGCCTCGAGATTGAGCTGGATGTCGTTTGAAAGCGCTTTCAGTGGCGACACGTACAACACCTGGGTACGGTCCTGCAGGCCGCCTTCACGCAGGCCTTCGCGGACCAGCGCATCCAGCGCAGCCAAAAATGCCGTCAGGGTCTTGCCCGAGCCGGTCGGCGCGGCGACCAGCGTATGCCATCCGGCCTGGATCGCCGGCCACGCCGCCGCCTGCGCCGGCGTGGGCGCCGCGAAACGTTGCTCGAACCAGCGTGCAACGGCGGGATGGAAGCGCGCCTGCGCCAACGACATGCGATCTCCTGGTGTCAGCGTCGCAACCAACCTGGGGCGCGCCGACGATGCCGCCTGTGCGGATTGTCCAGCTGGATGTCTTGCGCCATTTTCTCGGCAATGAAAATGGTGACGTTATCCAGGCAATCAAGCGCAACCTCGCGCGAGCCCTGTTTTTAGGGGTTTTTCCATTAAGCGTTCATCGAACGACATAATGTCTACCACTCGCTCCGCTTAGCGCGGTTATGTTGTCGACGGCGTCACGTATCCCGGCCTAGCGTTTGCGCATCACGCACAAGCTTCGCCTCTGGGAACGGAATGCGGCACGGCAACACCAGCGAACAACGGCATCGCCCATCACGCGCGCGGGACGCTCCACGACCCGCACACGCGATCGCGGCGGCGCGCGTTCGCGCCGCGTCCGCCTCCGTCTCCCTTCGACGTCGAACTGCCGTCGCCTTGCGGCGCGCGGCAGCGATGGCGGCGGCATCCGCCATCGGGTCCTGCACTGTGGGACTACGCATGCGTTGTACCTCTCCACCGCCATCGCCAAGGAGCATCACCAATGGCACAGAGCAGCCCGTCACTCTCCAGCACCGACCTCAACCAGCGCCGCGGCAGCGACGCGCAACAGTCGCTCGGCGTCGCGCCGAACGTGTTCGAAGGCAACGATCCGGCCGCGATCGCACGCGCGCTCAAGCAGTCGGCCGACCTGCACGCACGCCGCCGCACCGGCCCGTATCGCTCGGCCATGTCGATGCTGACCTTCTACATCAATCGCGCCGGCGACCAGTTGCCGGCGCAGCGCCGCCAGATCCTGGAGCAAGCCAAGGACGAGTTGCGCAGCCTGTACGGCAAGCCGCGCAAGGGTGGCGCTGGCGATTGAGCACGCGCACGCGCGCAGCGTGATGGAGCGATCAGTTCCGCACGCTGCCTGGGCGAAGCGCGCGCCGCGCGATTGCCGTCCTCCGACGCACTGCCACATGATGCGGACATGGCCAAGGCATCCGACATTTCGGACCTCATCCAACACGCCGCCGCGACCCAGGACGACGCGGCGCTGCTGTCGCGCATCATCCTGGCGCAGGGCGAAATCGCCGCGGCCGGCGGCGATCCGCTGCAGGTGGTCGACGTGGTCACCCGCCGCGCGCAGGAGCTGACCCGCTCCAATGGCGCCGTGGTGGAGATGTGCGACGGCAAGGACATGCTGTACTGGTCGGCCAGCGGCGTCGCCGAGCGCCACCTCGGCCTGCGCCTGCCCAGCAACGGCAGCCTGTCGGGGCTGTGCATGCGGACCGGCGAGGTCTTGCGCTGCGACGATTCGGAAGTCGATCCGCGCGTGGACCGCGCGGCCTGCCGGCGCATCGGTTTGCGCTCGATGCTGGTGGTGCCGCTGCGCTACGGCGACCGCAGCATCGGCGTGCTCAAGGTCCTCGCGCCGCACCCCAACGCCTACAGCGCACAGGACGTGCGCACGCTGGAATTGCTGGCGACCCTGGTCGGCGCGACGCTGGCGCTGGCGATGGACCGCGCCGCACTGCAGACCGACATCGCGCGCCGCCAGGACATGGAGAAACACGCATTTCGCGAGAAGGCGGCGATCGCCACCCGCATCCGCGAAACCATCGCCGAGACGCGCCTGCAGATCGTGACCCAGCCAGTGCTGGCGCTGGCATCGCGACGCATCGTCGGGGTGGAGGCACTGTCGCGCTTTCCGGCCAATCCGGCGCTGCCGCCGCTGCGCTGGTTCGACGATGCCAGCCGGGTCGGGCTGGGCCTGGACCTGGAGCTGGCCGCCGCGCGCCAGGCGCTGGAGCTGCTGGCGCAGTTGCCGGCGCCGCTGTATCTGGCGATCAACGTGTCCGCACCGACGCTGCTGCATCCGCAACTGCAGGCGCTGCTGCACGGCCACGACCTGACGCGGATCGTGCTGGAAATCACCGAGCAATTGCAGGCGCCGGATTACCCACGCCTGTCCGAGCACATCGGCCTGCTGCAGCGACAGGGCCTGCGCATCGCCCTGGACGACGCCGGTACCGGCTTCGCCAGCCTGCGCCATCTGCTGCACCTGGCGCCGGACATCATCAAACTGGACCTGACCCTGACCCGCGGCATCGACGCCGAACCGCGCCGGCAGCGGCTGGCGATGGCCATTCTCTCCTTCGCCGCGGAAACCAATGCCGACGTGGTCGTCGAAGGCATCGAGACCGAGAGCGAACTGGCGACGCTGCAGGCGCTGGGCGCGCGCTACGGCCAGGGCTACCAGCTCGCCCACCCCGGACCGCTGTCGGCGCATCTGGCGCGCTATCCGGCGATCGAAGACGACAGCAGCGACTGAGAACGCCCATCGCAGGCGCGGCGCTGGTCCCCGGTTCGGGATCATCCCCCCAGGCATTCCCAAGATCGCCATGCCGGCCTGGTCGCGGCTGAAGCCGCTCCTGCGAAAGCGTGCGCTACGAACGCGCGCCCCCCCACCCTCGCCGACCCTGGGCCGCTGTGAGCGCATCTGCAGATGCTCTCCAGCGATCGCTAGCAGCCTCGGCCAAGTCGCGGGCCAAATGCTCCGTCTTCCTGTGCAGGAGCGGCGTCAGCCACGACAGGACGTCACCGTTGACGCCGCGTCGCGGCTGCGCAAACGCCAGGCAAGAAAAAAGCGGGCCGAAGCCCGCTTTTTCCTGGAACGACGCTGGCAGCGTGCGGCTTACTCGGCCGACGCGCCCTCGCCTTCTTCCACGGCCTTCATCGACAGGCGGATGCGGCCCTGCTTGTCGACTTCCAGCACCTTGACCTTGACCACGTCGCCTTCCTTCAGCTTGTCGCCGACCTTCTCCACGCGCTCGCTGGAGATCTGCGAGACGTGCACCAGGCCGTCCTTGCCCGGCAGGATGGTCACGAACGCGCCGAAGTCCATGATCTTGGCGACCTTGCCTTCGTAGATGCGGCCCGGCTCGACGTCCGAGGTGATCTGCTCGATGCGCGACTTGGCGGCCTGCGCGGCGATCGCATTGACCGAGGCGATGACGATGGTGCCGTCGTCCTGGATGTCGATCTGGGTGCCGGTTTCCTTGGTGATCGCCTGGATGGTCGAACCGCCCTTGCCGATCACTTCGCGGATCTTGTCCGGGTGGATCTTGATCGTCAGCAGGCGCGGCGCGTAGTCGCTCAGCTCCGCACGCGGGGTGGTCAGCGCGCTGGCCATCTCGCCGAGGATGTGCAGGCGGCCGGCCTTGGCCTGCGCCAGGGCCTGCTTCATGATCTCTTCGGTGATGCCTTCGATCTTGATGTCCATCTGCAGCGCGGACACGCCGTCGGCGGTACCGGCGACCTTGAAGTCCATGTCGCCCAGGTGATCTTCATCGCCCAGGATGTCCGACAGCACCACGAAGTCGTTGCCTTCCTTCACCAGGCCCATGGCGATACCGGCCACCGGCGCCTTCACCGGCACGCCGGCGTCCATCAGCGCCAGCGACGAACCGCAGACCGAGGCCATCGACGAGGAGCCGTTGGATTCGGTGATTTCCGAGACCACGCGGATGGTGTACGGGAACTCTTCCATGGTCGGCATCACCGCCAGCACGCCGCGCTTGGCGAGGCGGCCGTGGCCGATTTCGCGACGCTTGGGCGCGCCGAAGCGGCCGCACTCGCCCACCGAGTACGGGGGGAAGTTGTAATGGAACAGGAAGTTTTCCTTGTACTCGCCGGAGACCGCGTCGATCACCTGGCCGTCGCGGGCGGTGCCCAGCGTGGTGACCACGATCGCCTGGGTCTCGCCGCGGGTGAACAGCGCCGAGCCGTGGGTACGCGGCAGCACGCCGGCCTGCACGCTGATCGGGCGCACGGTGTCCAGCGCACGGCCGTCGATGCGCACCTTGGTGCTCAGCACCGAACCGCGCATGGTCTGGTATTCCAGCTCGCCGAATTCCTTGGCCAGGTCGGCAGCGACCCAGTTCTCGGCGGTGGCGCGCGGCGCCAGCTGCGCCAGCACGTCCTTCTTGATCGCCGAGATCGCATCGCGGCGCTGCAGCTTGTCGCGCACCTGGAACGCGGCGGCCAGCTGCTCGCCGACGGCTTCCTTCAGCGCGGCGATCATGGCCTCGTTCTTGGCCGGGGCGACCCAGTCGGACGGCTTGGTGCCGGCTTCGACGGTCAGCTCGTTGATCGCGTTGATGACCTTCTGCATCTCGCGGTGGCCGAAGGTGACCGCGCCCAGCATCACTTCTTCCGACAGCAGCGCGGCTTCGGACTCGACCATCAGCACCGCGTTGGCGGTACCGGCGACGACCAGCTCCAGCTGCGACTCCTTCAGATCCGACACGGTCGGGTTGAGGATGTATTCGCCGTTCTTGTAGCCGACCTTGGCGGCGCCGATCGGGCCCTTGAACGGGGTGCCGGCCAGCGACAGGGCGGCCGAGGCGCCGATCAGCGCGGCGATGTCGCCGTCGATGTCCGGGTTCATCGACATCACCGTGGCGATGATCTGCACTTCGTTCTTGTAATCCTCCGGGAACAGCGGACGGATCGGACGGTCGATCAGACGCGAAATCAGCGTCTCCTTCTCGGTCGCACGGCCCTCGCGCTTGAAGAAGCCGCCGGGGATGCGGCCGCCGGCGTAGAACTTCTCCTGATAGTCGACCGTCAGCGGGAAGAAGTCCTGACCTTCGCGCGCGCTCTTGGCGGCGACGGCGGTGACCAGCAGTACGGTGTCGTCCATCTTGACGATGACGGCACCGCCGGCCTGGCGGGCGATCTCGCCGGTTTCGAGGGTGACGGTGTGCTTGCCGTACTGGAAGGTTTTGGTGATTTTTGCCACGGGGTTTCCTTGGATGATGCTGTCTGCAAATGGACCGCTGACGGCCCATGCCGCTGGCGGGTGGCCGGGAGGATCCGGCCGGTGGCGCGGAGCGATCCCCGGGCCACGGTACTACCCAAAACAAAACCGCGGCGCATCGCTGCGCCGCGGTGGGGTTCGTTGACTCAGCGACGCAGGCCGAGCTTCTCGATCAGCGCCTTGTAGCGCTCGCCATCCTTCTTCTTCAGATAGTCGAGCAGGCTGCGGCGGCGGTTGACCATCTGCAGCAGGCCGCGGCGGCTGTGGTGATCCTTCTTGTGGGTCTTGAAGTGGCCGGTCAGCAGTTCGATGCGGGCGGTCAGCAGGGCGACCTGGACTTCCGGCGAACCGGTGTCGGCAGCGCCGCGCTTGTTTTCTTCGATGACTTTCTGGGTGTCGATGGACATGGGATTTTTCTCTGAGATGCGGGGCCGGCAGGAACGTGCAGAGGACGCACCGCCTGGCTCGCCGATTGCGAAGGATTGCGCCGGAGCGCAGCGTGCCGGAAAGGCCGCGAAATTGTACCGGCCCCGGCCCGGAGGAACAAGGCGTTAAGACCGCGTCATGACTGAACGACAGCCAGGTAACACCACGCGCGACCGCTGAACGGTCACGGATTGAACATGCGCTGCGGCGCCAGCAGCCCGCTCGCATCGACCTGGCCCAGGCCCAGCGGGACGCCGTCGGCATCGAACACCGCCGCCAGGCCGGGCGCCCAGGCCGGATCGCGCAGGCGCTGGCCCGTGCGGAAGCGCTGCGCCGCAGCATGCTCCAGGCGCAGCGGCGGGAAATCGGCCAGGCCGGCGGCCAGCGGCAG
>NZ_AQOK01000102.1:0-16472 GCF_000364645.1 Xanthomonas sp. SHU 308
CGGCGGGGGTGGAAACAAGGGACGGGGCGGGGGAGGAAACAGCGGAAGACGACGAACGCACATGCCGGAGCATGGACACCTCCTGTGGTCATGATGGGCGAGCCGGGCCTACGCCCCCTGACGCACCGGCCACCGCAGTCTGCCAAGCGCAGGCAGGCAGGTCTGCGACCCGCTCCGCACTCCCGGGCGGCGCGCGGCGGCGCCAGCCTGCGTGCTAACGTGGTCGACCCACCGGTGGGCGTCCAGGACGGTTGCAGCAGCAACGATCCGATCGCGCCACCATCGCCAGCCTCCCCGCCCGCTCGTTCGCTGCTCCCATGCCCGACTATCGCTCCAAGACCTCGACCCACGGCCGCAACATGGCCGGTGCCCGCGCGCTGTGGCGCGCCACCGGCATGCAGGACGCCGACTTCCACAAGCCGATCATCGCCATCGCCAATTCCTTCACCCAGTTCGTGCCCGGCCACGTGCACCTGAAGGATCTCGGGCAACTGGTCGCGCGCGAGATCGAGCGCGTCGGCGGCGTGGCCAAGGAGTTCGACACCATCGCCGTGGACGACGGCATCGCCATGGGCCACGACGGCATGCTGTACTCGCTGCCCAGCCGCGAGATCATCGCCGACTCGGTCGAGTACATGGTCAACGCGCACTGCGCCGACGCGCTGGTGTGCATCTCCAACTGCGACAAGATCACCCCCGGCATGCTGATGGCCGCGCTGCGCCTCAACATCCCCACCGTGTTCGTCTCCGGCGGGCCGATGGAAGCCGGCAAGACCAAGCTCGCCGACCACAATCTGGACCTGATCGACGCGATGGTGATCGCCGCCGATCCCACCGCCTCCGACGAGAAGGTCGCCGCGTTCGAGCGCAGCGCCTGCCCCACCTGTGGCTCCTGCTCGGGCATGTTCACCGCCAACTCGATGAACTGCCTGACCGAAGCGCTGGGCCTGGCCCTGCCCGGCAACGGCACCGTGGTCGCCACCCACGCCGACCGCGAGCAACTGTTCCTCAAGGCCGGCCGCACCGCGGTGGAACTGTGCCACCGCTGGTACGGCGCCGAAGACCCGCGCGCGCTGCCGCGCGGCATCGCCACCTTCGAAGCGTTCGAGAACGCGATGACCCTGGACATCGCGATGGGCGGCTCCACCAACACCATCCTGCACCTGCTCGCCGCCGCGCAGGAGGCCGAGGTGCCGTTCACCCTGCGCGACATCGACCGCCTGTCCAAGCGCGTGCCGCAGCTGTGCAAGGTGGCGCCGAACACGCAGAAGTACCACATCGAGGACGTGCACCGCGCCGGCGGCATCGTCGCGATCCTCGGCGAACTGGCGCGTGGCGGCCTGCTGCACACCGACCAGGCCACCGTGCACAGCCGCACCCTGGCCGACGCCATCGCGCAGTGGGACATCACCCAGAGCGACGACCCCGCGGTGCAGACCTTCTACCAGGCCGGGCCGGCCGGCATCCCCACCCAGGTCGCCTTCAGCCAGGCCACGCGCTGGCCGAGCCTGGACGCCGACCGCGCCAGCGGCTGTATCCGCGACGTCGCCCACGCCTACTCGCATGAAGGCGGCCTGGCAGTGCTGTACGGCAACATCGCCGAGGACGGCTGCGTG
Source organism: Xanthomonas sp. SHU 308 (assembly GCF_000364645.1). Lineage (NCBI taxonomy): Bacteria > Pseudomonadati > Pseudomonadota > Gammaproteobacteria > Lysobacterales > Lysobacteraceae > Xanthomonas > Xanthomonas sp. SHU 308. The sequence continues at coordinate 1,617 of NZ_AQOK01000102.1, forward strand.
GTGAAGACCGCCGGCGTGGACGAATCCATCCACGTGTTCGAGGGCAACGCCAAGGTGTTCGAAAGCCAGGACGCCGCAGTCAAGGGCATCCTCGCCGACGACGTGAAGGCCGGCGACGTGGTGGTGATCCGCTACGAAGGCCCCAAGGGCGGCCCCGGCATGCAGGAAATGCTGTACCCGACCTCGTATCTGAAGTCCAAGGGCCTGGGCAAGCAATGCGCCCTGCTCACCGACGGCCGCTTCTCCGGCGGCACCTCCGGCCTGTCGATCGGCCACGCCTCGCCGGAAGCGGCGGCGGGCGGCGCCATCGGCCTGGTCCGCGACGGCGACCGCATCCGCATCGACATCCCCCAGCGCCGCATCGACCTGCTGGTCTCCGACGCGGAACTGGCCACGCGCCGCGCCGACCAGGACGCCCGTGGCTGGAAGCCGGCTGAGTCGCGCCCGCGCAAGGTCAGTACGGCGCTGAAGGCGTACGCGCTGCTGGCGACCAGTGCGGACAAGGGGGCGGTGCGGAACAAGGCGCTGCTGGAAGGGTGAGGTGTTGTCATGGAGGCCGTGGAGTTCCACGGTCTTCATTGCTTCCTGGCGCTGCACTGTGGGAGGGACTTCAGTCCCGACGCGTGTTGCGCACCGCAGACGCCCCGCGCCCAGCACCATACGTGTAGTCTTCGCGGCAAGGTCTCACTCAGATTCAGTCTATATGCCTCTCATTGCATGTGAATTTTATGGATGCGTGTCGGCTTCTGATCTTGTTTCATGGGATGAGTCGGATATCTGCATCTCAAATACCGCCTTACGTCTTGCATTAGATGCAATCGGCGTGACCTGTGAACCATATCGGCTTTATAACCGCTTTTTCGAAGAAACTCAGGTTGGATCCGGCGATGTCCTACTGTTCAAATCAAACACTGATTCGAACGGAGTTTTTGTTATAGATCTTTATCGTGAAGTTACTGATCAGCTCGACTTACTGGCGTTCGGAATGCGATGCAGCGAACAGAATGCAAATGCACTCAAGATGCACCTAAGGAGATTTTTCGACAGCGCCGAGTGTCAGATTCTATTCGAGGAGGCGATCATCAATCGCAGATTCAGAGAAATGATAAATCACGATGTGTATCCTCGAATAATAAATGATTCCGGTTATAATCAGCAACTAATCGAAGGCTAAAATTTCGTCGAAGCGGACGTACCATGGCGATTCCGTCAATCTTACGATAGGGGCTGGTGCCTAGCGCTTGGGGAGGATGGCCGTGAAATTGATAGCAGCTCCATCACCAGTAGATGGGCTTCACATCGCCGGAGGAGCCGGTCGTAGACCCAAAGACAACGTTTCATACTAATATCAAACGACCGTTCACGTTCGCGGGCGAAACCTAACAACTCTTGCAAATCGATGGCGCTTTGCGGCTCGACTTAATTCAGGCGTTAGACTTCTTAATAGCCACCAAGGCTACTCAATGACAGAAAGAACTTCGCGCGACACTTGGGTCGTTCTGCTACTGCTCCAACGTTTTTTCTCGCTCGTGTTTATGATTGGAACAATCGTATTTCCTGGCTATATTTTCTATCGCCATGGCCTTAGCGTGCTCCCAGTCTATGATCGCGGCGGCAATGTCATTGGCCATGCCAATTATTTCGTCTTGTCGCTGGTCATGTCAGCATTTGCGCTACTTATTTGCTTGCTTTGCTACAAGGCTGCACAGAAACGGCTGCAGCAGGTCAGGAGTGGCAAGTGAGCTGTCCGGGCACGCAGCCTAACAATTCATTCAAGCCGAACCCGCTTCGCGGGTCGGCTTAGCTCAGGTGTTAGGCGGTAGTGCTGCAAGTGCGGCGCGGATTCCGTCTTCGGCAACAGCGCTGGCGCTTCAGAGGTCGGCTCCGGCACGCAGTCCTTACGTTTCCCGCCATCGGATGGCTCGCCGCTTCGTCGTCCGTCTTCATTGCTCCGCTGCGCTCACTGCCTTCGGGCTCGGTCACATCCAGCGGTCATCGCCTCAGGCAAGCCCCAAGCCCGCAATCTGTGGCATGCTCGGCGCTCGGCGGCATTGCTGGGGAGCACGGTCCATGCTTCACCATCTCCTGGCACCACCGTCTAACTCTTCATCCAAGCCGACGCCGCTTCGCGGCGCGGCTTAATTCAAGGTGTTAGCCGGTACCACAATTTCAAGGGGGATCGAATGGGTTCACAACTCGATGCGGAGAAGCTGACCTTTACTTCGGCGTGGAAGTGGTTCTTTTCCCTTTATCCACGAGACCATATCTTGACGTCTGAAGGGGAAAAGTTCCTTCTGAGTATGAAGGCAACTTGCAAGACTCGCTACAACGCCTCAATCCGCTTGAAGTACCTCGGGAAATTCACATTTCTCACAACGACCCTACTCTCGCTGGGTCTTATTTTTATCCCGCTACTTCAAAATTCCGGCGTGAGCCTCGCTTTGAGTTCTGGTGTCATAAACTCAATGCAGCTATTTCTGGCTGTCGCGGTCCTTGTCTATTCCGTTATCCATGGAACGGCGCGCCACGACCTTCGCTCGGAACAATTCAATGAGTGTGGAGACAAGCTAAAGGAACTCATTCGGGAATTTGGAAGGGAGCGAGAACAGAATGGAGGCAAGCTTAATGACGATCGCCTCACCTACTTCCAGCAGCGTTACTCTGATATCACTACTGATGTAGAGAATCACACCAGAGGCGACTATCGCTTAGTTACTCTGGACATGAAGAGGTACTACCGTATTAGCGGCATTGTACGCCTTCTCGAATGGCTAAAAGCTCGTGGTGAGCAAACTGTTCCTTATGTCTTCCCTCTTGCACTGCTTGGGGCAGAGCTCTTGTTTATCACCGAAATTGTCGGAGTTACGGATATCTTTACAAGCGCCTTCAAGCATGGGGCATCATCAGGTGTCGGCTAACAATTCATTCAAGCCGATGCCGCTTCGCGGCGCGGCTTAGATCAAGCGTTAGGCCGCCAGGAGACATCATGGAAGACCCACTAAATTCCGTATTCATGCTGCTTCTAGGCTGGTTGCTCGGCACCCTCAGCCCAGCGATTGTGGACGCCATAAAGTCCAAGCGAGAAGCTGCACTGGGTCGCGAGGCTATAGAAAACGAGCTGAGGGAGTTCTCATCCATAGTTCTTGCCGCTTGCTTTCGCACAAGTAGCTCGGCTGGTCAAATCGACAGGGCGTTTCTCAACTGGCAGAAGAGCAAGCTAGAGGCGGACCCTGAAAACGAGAGATCCGCAAAGCTTCTCGCCATGACAAATCAGCTTCTGGAATTTCCTGACGATCAGATTGCAGGCGCATCGCAAGCACTAGTGACTACCGAATCAAAAGCAACCCTCTTGCAAAAGTACGCGGTCCCGCTGCTGGACTATCGAGTCTCCGCACTTCAGACATTTGATACGCGCTTTCAAACACGCCTTCTTGAGATTCGGCGCAACATATCGCTACTTGACTCAATCGTGGATCAATCACGAGAGTTTTACCGCATGACCTTTGTGCAGCTCCCAGACGGGAACCATGACATCATTCGAGCCAATTTAAGGCATACATACAGCGAGTATGCTCAGCGGGCAAAGGTCATAGTGGATCAAATCCATGCACTCCGCGCGGCGGCCTAACAACTCATTCAAGCCGAAGTTTCTTCGCAACTCGGCTTAAGCTCCAGGGAAGACAGACCACGATGAAGCTCACCGCGATTATGCTGTTGACGGCGTTCCTCACTGTGGGAATGGCATATGCAGGGCCGCCCGCCGCAACGCCAATACGCTTTTCAGTGCTAAAGGAAGACACCAATTCGGTGTCGCAGATCATCGGGCTCTGCGATGGCACACGCGAGGACGACGAGTTCGGTTGCCGGCTCGCGAGGATCAATTTGGTCAAGGGAGACGAGCTCCAGCGCAAGGTGCTTGGTGGCGGCCCAGAGCAATGTGTACTTGGCGTCTCATCAGACGGCCAGGAGGTCAAGTTTCGTAAGACCGCTGACAACACTTGGATTGCAGTATCGCCCCCGTCCGTGCTATGCGGGATCGTCAGCAGCTACACGCTGGCAAGTGCTGGTGCCCACGCAGCATTGAAACTAACGATCACAAGCAAGAAGACCGATTCATCCATGCCGATGTGCAAGTCGTTAGGTGAAACCAGCGAAGAATTCTATATCGGCCTCCCATCGCTCGCGTGCCAGAACGTCAAATTCGGCCCCAATCCCGGCTTCTGATCCTATGTCCCTAGGGATAGTCTGATCCGAAGGGCAATGGATGAAGAGCAATGGATCTAGGTTCCGACGTCCCCCCGGTTTCATACGATGGCTACACGTCGACCGTCCTGCGGTTTTGCACTTGGTGCGGCAAGGACCCTCCGTCTTCGCTACAGTCCGAGTGGTACAAAGAACTCGCTGAGCGTGGCTACTCAGACCCAGGAGGCGATGACCTCATTCCCGAACAGTTCAACTCAGATAGGTGGTGGCGTGGCCGCGCCCTAACAATTCATCCAAGCCGACCGTCCACTGGCTACGCCAGCGGCGGGCGGCTTAATTCAAGCGTTAGGCGGCTGGCATTGGCTTGGTGTTGGTGCCGCGCTTGCATCCGCCACATCGCCGGCTGACACTTGGCTGTGTCACCTCATCGAATGGTCAACGTGGCAGGCCCTGTATCGGACGCAGCACCAGACAACACGGTCGTCGGCGTATTAGTTCGGCGCGCCATCTTCGTTGGGCCATCCCGGCCTAACCAGTCAATTAAGCCGACGTACCTACGGCACGCGGCTTATTTCCAGTGTTAGGCCGTTGGCATGAACTCAGTGCAGACCAAAAGATCGATCCTGCTAGGCGCACTTATCGCTCCTCTCGGGGCGCGAGTGGCATTCTTGCTGTACTCGCTGGCGTCCGCTCTAGTGCGGGAGGGGCTGCCAGGGCTCAACGATTGGCCCATTGCCGTTGTAATCTATTTTTCTTTCGGTCTACCCATCGCATATGGAACGATGGTCGCTATCGGCTTACCCTACGTCACGTGGCTTCGGTGCGCTGGCTATTTGAGCTGGCTCAGTGTATGCGCTGGTGCTGTCATAGCCGGAACATTTTCGCTGCCGGGCAGTCTCATGCTTCTAGGCGTTGGCTCACAGCCCTATCTTGCCAATTTCGCAGCTGGCGGCTTTATCGGTCTCGTTTGTGGCGTATTGTTTTGCGTTGTTACGGGGCCTAAAAATTTATTCAAGCCGGCACCGCTTCGCGAAGCCGCCAACTCAGGTGTTAGGCGGTAGTGTTGTGCGTGCGGCGCGACTTACGCCATCGGTGACAGCGATAGCGCTTCAGCGGTCGGCCTCGGTTCGCAATCCTCACGTCTACCGCCATCGGATCGCCCGCTACTTGGTCATCCAGCTTCGTTGCTCTGCTGCGCTCATTGCCTATGGTTTCGGTCACATCCAGCGGCCAGCATCTCGGGCGAGCCCCAATACCGCTATTTGTGGCATGCTCGGCTATTGGCGCAAGTGCTGGGGAGCACGCTTCTTGCTCACCACCTCCTGGCACGACCGTCTAACTATTCATTCAAGCCGACCCCGCTCCGCGGTGCTTCTTAACTTAGGCGTAAGGTTGCACCCCCAATGTCCAGCATTGTGAACGGCTACATCCACTGCTTCCGCTCGGAGACTGACGTCGAGGCCCATAACAGAAGGGTGCTTGAAGGTCTTGGCGATACAGGATCTTTGCTAGTCAGGCCCATGTTCTCGTTGTTACCAAACCATCGCGGACATAGTTACTACGGCCATCTCATCCACTTCGCCGCCTACTACAAAGAATTTTGGGATCTAGAGGAGGAATGGATAGTGGCCTACGAGAGCCTTTTGGAGTCACTAGTATGGGATTCATCGGAAGTAATGCATCAATGGACTGGCGCGCGCACTGTGTGGCGATCCCAGGGCAGCCGGCAGATTGAGAGTATCAGCGGCATGAAAGCGGTCACCAGAAAGACATTTCCGTACGATCTTGCCGCGGGCGCAACCTAACCAATCATTCAAGCCGACGCCTTCGGCGCGAATTAACTCAGGCGCCAAGGCCCAAACAGCGTTTCTTTGAAAATGTGATGATCAATGCCCGACCTAAACGCTATTCTTTCAATTTCCATCTCGCTCACTGAAGATGCCGCTTGGTGCCGAGTTTGCCGCGATCGGTCGGGTTCGGCCCGGTGTTCGCCCCCCCCCGGGGCGGGGGGGGGAGGCCACACTGGCCGCGTCCAGGCTGGCTCGGCTCAGGTCCAGCTTGTCGGCTCGCCGCAATTCGGACAGCAGGACCTGATGCAGGCGATGCCAGACGCCGGCGGCCTGCCAGTCGCGCAACCGGCGCCAACAGGCCATGCCGCTGCCGTAGCCCAAATCCAGGGGAAGTTCTTCCCATGGGATGCCGGTACGCAGGACATAGACGATGCCGTTGAGGGCCTGCTGATCGCTGACGCGAGGCCGCCTTCCTTTGGGCGAAGGCGTTACTGATGGGATCAGCGGTTCGATGCGCTTCCACAGCGCGGCGGGTCTCTTTGCGGCGGGCCATGCGGCCAATGTTGCCACATGCGAATCTGTGCTCAACTAGGCTCTGTTAGTGACTTCAGTCGTTAGGACCAATATGAGCTACTTCGCTTACGACAGAATGGGAAGGACATTCGCCTCGCCAAATGCGGCGGCAATGTCATTGCTTCTAAGCTCCTTGGTCATGCCGGATCCCGAACACCCGGACGTTTCGCTTAGTCACGAGTCGGGATGGTGCGCGAGCGTATTCAGTAGCGGCCTCGTGGTTCTTGAGAACGTTGAGACCGGTGAAGGGCCTTGGCACATGCAGCTTCCCTCGCCGCAACATGCACTCGATCTTTGGCTGCTTCTGTCAGACGGGCAAATCGCGGCTATCCAGTCGCATCCTTGGGTTCCAGGGTATGATGCCTAACAATTCATTCAAGCCGACGCCGCCTCGCGATCCCGGCTTAGTTCAGGCGTAAGGCCAACATGAAGACGTTCCTTTCACGTTTACTCAGAAGTATCTTGCACCTTTGGGTTCGGCCTCACCAAGCCGTGCAGCTTGTGGATCCATTGGACTACGACAAAATGGTTCACCTCGACGCCGAGGAGCTTGCAGAGGGTGGTCTCGCTGCCGCCTACGAGAAGCTGTTGCCAGAGATTCTTCAGTTCGCCGCAGATCCTATTGCCGCGATAGAGGAGTTTGAGGAATCAGATGGAAGCTTCAGGGCAAGAGCCGGGGAACAGGTCTACACAATTTGGTCCGAAAACGGCGAGAGAGGCGAGGGCTGGACGAGGGCATCGATTGCGCTGTTCGACGTTGTCAATCGAAGCCTCGAAAATTCGAACGTCCGTTTCTATGCCTTCTATGGTGGCAACGATCTGAGCGGAATGTTTCTCACTGAGGATCAGGTCGCAAAGGCGCGGGCCGCATTGCCAAAACGATCGGACTGGCCTTACCTCATGGTTGACGAGCCACCAAACTGTGGGTTCCCTGTTGAAGCCTAAACCTACAGTCGGGCCGGACGGCCACAAGCTGCGCTTGTGGTTCTCTCCGCATTGCTCCGGCTGCGCTTTACTTCCACGTTAGCGCCCATACCACGTACCGTCGGCAAAGTTGAAGCAGCATCTCATCAGCTAGTGAAGCTCTGAACAATTCTCCCCACATCGACGGAGGATGCGCTGCATGAGGTCGCCTCGATGCGGCAATTCGCGCGGTTGTCGTTGCTTGCGACGTTGGTTTTTTAGCGGCATCTTCGACCTCGGAGGATTGGTCAATGCCGGAACCATCCTCTCCCTCCTGCTATGCGCCGCGCTGTTCGGGCACCTGGCGCGGCGCGCGGCACAGCACCGCCTCGCGCATGCCCACCTCTACCGTGTCGCTTGCGCCGCCCAAGCAGCTGTGGTCGCGGCGCTTTCGCCACCCGAACCGACCGTACTTTTCAGACTGGAATGACTACAACTGCTCACCTCCACAGGTTTCGGCTTGCTCGTTGGCCGGTTGTTCCAGCCCGTCGCCGATCAACGCCGAATGCAATATCTGCGCGCCCACCAAGCATCCATCCGCCTATGCCCACCGATACCTGATTGACGCCCATGCTGAAGTCATCAATTACCTAGGAACAGGAACGGCGCTACTCATTCTGGCAACGCGTATGGTATTCGCTGCCTACGATGCGCTAGCGATCCGACCGCATTTGGCTCTGATCCGCGATGCACTCGCCCACGCCACCCCCGAGGATTCCTCTTCTCCCCAGACGATCCGTTAACTAATCGACGCCAATACGCCCCCCCTTCTCGCATGCAGCGCGCGCGGTCGTTTCACGTGTCCACCCGGACCTGACACAAGGTAAGGGGCAGGTGCGCAACGCACTTTGGAGCATCCTCCTACCGATGCACTTCGACAGTTCGCAATGTACGGGCTTTACTGCATCCTTTCCCACAACGGCATCGACAATGGGCTGCGCAGCTTTGCATACCGCTAATTCGGCAAGCCGCTTAGCCAGCTCTCACCAATGCAGGCGGCGACTACCATTGCGATCACCCATGCCCCTACGATTTACTTGAGAGATCCCGGCAGGCTGGCTGATCGGGCTCTGATCCTACTCGCGAGGACCCCGCATCCACGCTAACCCTCCTGCGCACCACAGTAGGACAACGCCGTCGTTCACACACCCACCCTCCCTTGACATGGTCTGCCGCAGGAGGAAAAAAATGAAGAAGGCAATGGCAAGCATCGCAATGACAGCGACCTTGACGAGCCTGCCGCTCGCAGCACCAGCGTCTGAGCCAATGCCATCCATCAGCCAAGCGACACTGCAGGAGTCCGAGAGCGAATACCAGCACAGCCCGCTGTGCGGCAAGGACGAACTCACCCTGTGGACGTGCCAGACACGCAAGCGAGAGTTTTCACTATGCTCGTCGAAGGCGCTCAACCGGACCTCGGGCTACCTGCAGTACCGAGCGTCGGATGGCGGCAAGCTGGTGCTGCAGTACCCTGCGGAGAAAAAGCCGCCGACGGGGCTTTTCACTTACAACACGTTTCCCAACGGAAACGCATCGATCGAGTTCAGCAACAGCGGCTACCGGTACAGCCTGTTCGACCCGCTCAGATCCGCTTCGTCCATCTCCGTCTCCGGACCTGGAGCGGCGGACAAGACCACGCAGATCGCCTGCGGCCCGAACCAGACGCTGCAGCTCAACTACACGATGCGGCTGATGTACGACGCAGGCGTCTGGGTCGATCCCTGAATGCGATGATCCATGTCGCAGTGTCGGTGTCCCGCTCGTCCGGACCGGCCGCCCGCCGACTGCGGTGGCGGTAGCGGTCGACGCAATCTGCGCTTGCTACACTCGGCGCGACGGCCCGGCTCCCGCGAGCGACCAGGTCGACCGCCATGCCAAAGCCGCCACACCTTACGTTTTTTTCCGCAACCTCTTTCTCCCTCATCGACTATCGGTGCCATCATGAAACAAGCCATCGCGCTTCTGCTGCTTGCCTTCGCCTCCTCGTCCGCTTTCGCGGCGGGCAGATCCTGCGAGGAGTTGAAGGCCGAGCTCACCGCGAAACTCGATGCCCACGGCGTCAAGGACTACACGCTGAACATCGTCGACAACGCCGACGTCAAGGATCGGAAGGTCATCGGCAGTTGTGCGGCGGGAAGCAAGAAGATCGTGTACAGCAAGAACAAGCCGTCGACCTGATCGACAGGAGCGGTCACCTCATGCGAGTAGCTTGGAGCGACGGGACGCGGCGTATCGTCCTTGCGCAACGGATGGGCACGTCATGCAGGTAGTGGATCATTCGCCGCAGGCCTGGTTTCTACTGCGCGACGACGACACGCTCCTGCTCGACGTCAACTGCAGCCATGGGCCGGTCGGCTACGCATGGACCATGGCGTTGAACGAGGAAGAAGCGGCGCAGTACCACGCGCTCGGGCGCGATGTCATCGTGCAGCTCGCCGAACAGGTGCAATGGACCGCGCCAGGGGTACTGGGCAGCCGGTCGCCGTATCTCGCCCGCAAAGTGGATGCCGAGACTCGCCAGCGCGTCACCCTGGCCATCAAGGCCTGGAATCAGAGCGACTGACGGTCCTGGGTGTTCTACCTGGAAATCAACGCAACTCTTCTGATCGTGCCAACTGCATTGCGCAAGCCACATCCGGCAATCGGCGGATGCACCCCGACCGGCATCGCCAGCGCAAGCCACCCCTTATCACATCCAGCCCCGCTCTGGCAGGATCCATGACAAGCTGGGTACCCGGAAAGAGAAAGCCGCCATGCATGACATGACCTGGAGCGCTTCCGAGAAAAAGGCAGCCAGGGCACTGTTCGACACCGCGCTTCAACGCGAACTCCAAGCCTATCTCCAAGAGTTCAAACGCAGTGCCGCAAGCATCGACACGCCGGACGCTCTATGGCCCCTGGTCAACCAAACCGTCAAAAAGCAGCGCGAAATCGCTCAGACATACGACTACCGCCCTTTTGCGTCGCGGCATCATTCAGGAAGCGGAAGTAGGCGCGCTTGGTGACGAGAAGGCCAGACACATCATCGCCCTTGCAAGCCTGAAGGTGTGATGTATCCGATCGCGTATCGAACTGCCGCCGTCTACGGAACACGATGCAGTACGCCGGCACCAATCCCCGCCGGAAGGCCTCACGTTCCGACATACGCTGCTACGGATGTGCTGAGTTTACGGCGATTCGCCGGCTGATGCAGCGCGCCGCGTCGCCCTTTTCTCGCGGCATTGCGAGATCGCGCCGACGCTCGGACTGTAGTAGGTTCAGCGCGTACGGGTCGATGGTCAGACCCGCCGACCCGAAGACAGGTGCCGATTGCCATGCGTGTATTTCTGGACGATGAGCGCGAGACACCCGCAGGATGGACAAGGGCCTATTGGCCGGATGACGTCATCGCGCTGCTCCAAACCGGGAAGGTGGAGGAACTCAGCCTGGACCATGATCTCGGCGACGATGCACGCGGAACCGGTTACGACGTGGTGCTCTGGATCGAGGAAGCAGTGGCACTTCGGTCCTTCGTTCCGCCGAGGATGCACGTCCATTCTGCAAACACCTCGGCGAGAGATAAGATGCGTCTTGGCATCGAGGCGATCGAGCGGCTAGCGGCAAAGAACAGACCCGTTGCATGATCCCATTGCGATGCGGCTGAGATGATGGAGAAGCCGACTACTTGTCAGTCACGTGCTTACTGCTCCAATACCTGAAACTCGCAGATGATCAATCCAGATTGGACAACCAGAGGCAAATCGGTCGCGCAGTTGATCGTAGAGCTCAAGACATTCGAGAACCAGAACATGGAGGTCAGAATCTCCGTCGATGGCGGCAACACGTCCTTCCCGATTTCGCTGATTGGCAAGACGGATGGCAAGTATGTCGTCTTGAGGAATTGCGAAGACAATCCTTCCATCGCTCATCACATGTCTGAGGATGGTTAGCGGTTCATTGGCGCGGTATTTCAATCTCAGCTTTCACACTGATGGCAGGCCTCGCCGCAGCGTCCTCCCTGTGACAGTCGACAATGACAGAGAATCCGGAAGCCCAACGTCGCAACGCGCCCCGCACAACGGTGCAGTCCGAGCCGCGCGCATCTGAAGAGGCCGCGCTTCCCCTTCCGAAGGAAACGCTCTGGGCCTTGTTCGATTACTTGAACGACGCGCTCGCCGATGGCTGCGATCACTCCTTGCGACTCACCACACAGTTCCTCGCGTCCCAGGATGTCGCTCCGGAGTCGGTCATCCCCTGGCTCGGTGCGCACGGAGGCTTCTGCGATTGCGAGGTGCTGTTCAATGTCGAGGAGCGCTGGGGCAAGCCGTGACCGGACATCGACCTGATGCATGGCCTTCCGTATCACCTCCTGGCCGATCTGCTGCTGCATCCTGCGCAACCAGGAAGCAAGGCGACTGCGCTCGTCTCCGGCCAGTGGTGCGCCATTCTCTGCATCGACCAGCAGCAGTGGTCGGCCCGCCTCACCTTCACCGGCAACCCGGCGCCCGGGGTCACGTTCCGCGCAGGGGTACAGTTGCTGATGCCTGACGCACTTGCCCACTTCCCGGCGGGCGCCGATTTCACGCTCTGGGCGAACGGCAGCGAAGGGACAGGCCACGTGGTCTCGAGGGCGGCCTGACAGGCACATGGAACCCACATGCACGTCGACATCACCCAGCACGTGGACGCCAGCGAGCCCGACGACGGGTACGGCTACTACTACGCCTACACCCTCTATCGCTTCAGCGACGGCCGCGATCGGTTGCTGGCGCGCAGCTACGACGACGATGCGGATCAGGCGCATTTCCTGAACATCGAAGTGGACGGGCACGTGCGCTTGATGATCGACGCGGACCTGCGGCATCCGCTGCTGCTGGCCGCCGCGGCGTACCTGGGCGAGACCGGCAAGCGTAGACTGCGCTGGCTGAGCGGCCGCGGCGACGGTTACGAGCCCCTGCCCGCCCAGCCCACCATCGGACCAGCGGAGGCTCCATGAAGCGCGTCACCGGGATTGGCGGCATCTTCTTCAAGGCACAGGACCCGGCCGCGCTGCAGGCCTGGTACCAGCGGCATCTCGGCATCGACGTGCAGGCTTGGGGCGGCACCGCCTTCGCCTGGAACGACGCCAGCGGCGCGCCGGTCACCGGCTCCACCGTCTGGTCGATCGGCGCGGCGGCGCAGGAGCCGCACTTCTCGCCCGGCACGGCACCCTTCATGATCAATTACCGGGTGCACGATCTGCACGCGCTGGTCGCGGCGCTGCGCGAGGAAGGCTGCCACGTGCTGGACCGCATCGACGAGTCCGAATACGGCGCCTTCGCCTGGGTCATCGACCCGGAAGGCAACAAGGTGGAGCTCTGGCAGCCGCCAGCCGGGCAGTAGTGCCCGCTCCGGCCGGTCGACTGGCCGGCCGGTAGCTCGGGACGCCCGACCGGTCAGCGTCGAACCAGCCCCGCCGACATCGCCCGTGCACGCCGACCGGTGGATTGGCACCGCCGACCGGCGGCACACGATCTTCGCTCGCCCTGCACTGCGCTATCACTACTGTCCGCGCTCATTGTCCTGATCGGGATCCGCGCCACCGATGAATGCCTCCCTCCCGAGTTCCCCCTCGCCCCTGCGTCCCTTCGCGGCGCGGGTCCTGGTCGTCATGGCGCTGGGCGCGCTGGCGCTGCTGGCCTGGCAGTTGTCGGAGCTGCTGCTGATCGTGTTCGGCGCGGTGGTGGTGGGCGTGCTGCTGCACGGGCTGGCCACGCTGTTGCGCAAGTGGTTGCCGCTGCCGGAGTGGGCGGCGCTGGCGCTGGTGATCCTGGTGCTGGTCCTGGCGCTGTCGGCGATCGTGCTGCTGTTCGGCGCCGAGGTCGCCGCGCAGATCGACACCTTCCGCGCCACCCTGCCGGCGGCCTGGAACAAGTTCCATGCCTGGCTGCAGTCCGGCCCGCTGGGGCCGCAGATCGAGCGCATCCCCGACCAGTTGCGCGACGGCGCCTCGACCCTGGCCACGCATGCCGGCGCCATCGTGCTGTCGGCCGGCGGCGGCGTCACCGACGCGGTGCTGATGATGGTCGGCGGGCTGTACCTGGCCGCGCAGCCGCGGCTGTATCGGCAGGGCCTGCTGCACCTGCTGCCGCGCGACCGCCGCGGCGTCGCCGACGAAGCGCTGACCGCCAGCGGCCAGGCGCTGCGCGCGTGGCTGACCGGCCAGTTGCTGGCGATGGCGGTGATCGGCACCCTGACCGGCATCGGCCTGTGGCTGCTGGGTGTGCCGGTGGCGCTGGGCATCGGCCTGTTGACCGCGCTGCTGGACTTCATCCCCATCGTCGGCCCGATCGTGGCCGCGGTCCCGGCGATCCTGCTCGGCTTCACCGTCAGCCCGCAGGTGGCGCTGGGCGCGCTGCTGCTGTTCGTGGTGCTGCAGCAACTCGAAGGCCACGTGCTGCAGCCGCTGATCCAGGCGCGCGCGGTGGACCTGCCGCCAGCGCTGCTGCTGTTCTCGCTGTTCGGTATCGGCGTGCTGTTCGGACCGATGGGCGTGGTGCTGGCGGCGCCGCTCACCGTGGTGCTCTACGTGCTGGTCAAGCGGCTGTACGTGCAGCATGCACTGGGCGATGCCGAGGGCGCGGATGGCGCCGGAAAGCCCGCCGCCTGATCTGCGGTGCGTGCTCCCACCCCGCCCCGCACGCGACGATGCCCACCGATCCGCAGGACCTGCAACGCGATCTGGCCGAGACCTTGCATAGTGCCGCCGCGTACAACGACAAGGGCTATGCCTGGCTCGGACACGATGCCCAGCAGATCGCCGACATGCAGCACCGGTTCCAGGCCCAGCTGACGGAACTGGCCGCGCGCCTTGGCGCGGCGCGACTCGGCCCGGCGCTGAGCGCGGCCATCGCCAGCGGCGCGGCCGCGCGCGACGGCTCGGGCGACTATGTGGTGCTGTGCGAGCAGGTATTCGGCCGCGCGCGGGTGCGCCGCTGACGGCCTCGGGCACCGCCCGGCGCAGCGTCATCCAGCGTCACGGGAGCGCGGCCTGCGATACGGCCGCTGAACGCCGGTCCCGCGCTGGGACCGGCTGGCTTTGACTTGTCATTCACGCGGCCCACACTGGCGGGTGCCTTCCCCTCGCCCGATGACCCCGTGAAGAAGCCGCCCCAGGATCCCGCGTCCACCCCGCCCGCCGACACCGACACCACCCCCGAAAACCCGCAACGCCGGCGCCTGCTCGGCGGCCTGGCGCTGGCCGGCAGCGCCCTGGCGCTCGGCGGCCCCGCCGAGGCCCACGCCGAGACCGCCAAGCGCGCGCCAGCGCGTGCGCTGTCGCCGACGGAACTGGATCGGCAGGTGCGGC
>NZ_AQOK01000103.1:0-8501 GCF_000364645.1 Xanthomonas sp. SHU 308
GAGGTCGCCACCGGGCCCCAGCCGCCACCGCCGCTGGCGTCCAGCAGGCCGGCGACGAAACCCAGCAGCGGCACCCGCCGCACCTCGCGGCGCGGCAGCGCACGGCCGGCCGCGCGCAGCAGGATCAGCACCGCCAGGGCCAGCAGATACAGATAGACGAAGGGGCGGATCAGCTCGCCCGGCAACTGGGTCAGCACGTAGGCGCCGGCGACCCCGCCGACCATGCCCGGCAGCGCCAGGCGCAGGAACAGCCGCTTGTCGACGTTGCCCAGGGCCAGGTGCGACAGGCCCGAGGCGCCGGTGGTGAACACCTCGGCGCTGTGCACGCTGGCGCTGACCACCGCCGGCGGCAGGCCCAGGCTCAGCAGGACCGAGGACGAGACCAGGCCGAAAGCCATGCCCAGCGCGCCGTCCACCAGCTGGGCGGCCAGGCCGACCAGCACGAACCAGTAGAAGGTCTCGCTCAGCACCATCGTGCCGGGCCTATCGACCCATGGCGGTCAGCGCGCGCCGTACAGCACCACGGTCTTGCCGCGGGCGTGCAGGATGCCGTCGACCTGCAGCTTCTTCAGCACGCGGCCGGCCATCTCGCGCGAGCAGCCGACCAGTCGCGCCAGTTCCTGCCGCGACACGCGCAACTGCATGCCCTGCGGGTGGCTCATCGCCTCCGGCTCCTGGGCCAGGTCGTGCAGGGTGCGCACGATGCGGTCGGTCACGTCCAGGAACGCCAGGCGGCTGGCCTTGCGCGAGGTGTCCAGCAGGCGCTTGGACAGCTGCACGCCGATCGCGTACAGCACCCGCGGCGCATCGGACGACAGCGAGCCCAGGAACAGCTGGTGCAGGCGCTCGTAGCTGATCTCGGCCAGTTCGCAGGGCGTACGGGTGCGCAAGATCACCTCGCGCTGGTCGGACTCGATGAACAGGCCCATCTCGCCGACGAACTCGCCGCTGCCGAAATAGCCCAGCACCAACTCGCGGTCGTCATCTTCCTCGGCGATGATGCTGACCGAGCCGCTGACCACGTAGTACAGGGTGCCGGCCGGATCGCCTGGCCTGAACACGTCCGTCCGCGCCGGATAGCGGCGACGGTGGCTGTGGGCCAGGAAGCGGTCGATGGTGGCGGTGTCCAACGTCAAAGGACTTGGAGCGATGCGCACAGGTGCTGCAGTGGATGTGTTTCCGGGGCTCATGGCGGCTTCGCTACGGCGTAATTCCCGAAGCTTAACGGGACGCGTTCGCGGCGGCAAACAAGAGACGGACGCCACGTTTCGCAGCGCGGCCATTTGGCTCATAATTGATTGGCTTTCCCCCCGACCCACTTCCAGAGGATCCACGCCGTGGTCAAGCCGTTGCCTCGCCTGAGGCTGCAAGGTTTCAACAACCTCACCAAGGCGTTGAGCTTCAACATCTACGACGTCTGCTACGCGATCTCCGAAGAGGAGCGCCAGCGCTATATCGAGTACATCGACGAGCAGTACGACGCCGATCGCCTGACCCAGATCCTCACCGATGTGGCCGAGATCATCGGCGCCAACATCCTCAACATCGCGCGCCAGGACTACGATCCGCAGGGCGCCTCGGTGACGATCCTGATCTCCGAGGAGCCGGTCATCGACAAGAAGGCGGCGGGCAAGGAGATCATTTCCGATGCCGTGGTCGCGCACATGGACAAGAGCCACATCACCGTCCATACCTACCCGGAAACCCATCCGCAGCACGGTATCGCCACGTTCCGCGCCGACATCGATGTCGCCACCTGCGGCGTGATTTCGCCGCTGAAGGCCCTCAATTACCTGATCGAGAGCCTGGAATCGGACATCGTGATCATGGATTACCGCGTGCGCGGCTTCACCCGCGACGTGAAGGGCAAGAAGCACTACATCGACCACAAGATCAACTCGATCCAGAACTTCCTGGCCAAGAACGTCAAGTCGCGCTACGAGATGTTCGATGTCAACGTCTATCAGGAGAACATCTTCCACACCAAGATGCACCTGAAGGACTTCGACCTGGACCAGTACCTGTTCGAGGAAAAGGCCAAGAATCTCTCGTTCAAGGAGCGCATGCGCATCGAGGCGCTGCTCAAGCGCGAGATCGAGGAGCTGTTCCACGGGCGCAACCTGTCCGAGTAAGCGCTCCACACCGGCGGGACGGCCCGCCCGCAGCACGCGCTGCGACCCCTGCCGACGGCGGCCCGATGTGCAGACATCGGGCCGTTTTCGTTTTCATTTGTCTACGGAGAAAGACAATGCCCTGGATCTACCTGCTGCTCGCCGGTCTGTTCGAGATCGGCTTCGCCCTCGGCCTGAAGTACAGCGAAGGCTTCACCCGGCCGTGGCCGACCGTGGCCACCCTGGCCGGTGCGGGCCTGAGCCTGTGGCTGCTGACCCAGGCGCTCAAGCACATCCCGCTGGGCACCGCCTATGCGATCTGGACCGGGATCGGTGCGCTGGGCACGGCGGTGCTCGGCATCGCCCTGTTCGGCGACAGCGCCTCGCCGGCGCGGTTGGCCTGCATCGGCCTGATCGTGGTCGGGGTGATCGGCCTGAAGCTGGTCGGGCACTGAGCGCAGCCCGCGCGCGCGTGGGTCTCAGGCGGCGGCGATGCGGCGCCGGGTCAGCACCCGGCCGATCAGCAGCCGGTGCGCGACCACCGCCAGCAGGGCGGCGATCGACAGCGCGATCAGCGCGCGGGTGAACACGCTGCCGAGGTTGCCGGCGTGCTGCAGCTGGTCCAGGCGCCCGAAGCGTGCGGGATCGGCATTGGCGTAGGCGATCTCGACCGTGGCGCCGTCCAGCAGCAACGGCGCGGCCTCCGCGCCGCTGGCCTCGAAGGCGCCGCTGTGCAGGCGGCCCTTGCTCTCGAACACATAGTGGAAGCGGTAGCGCACCAGTGGCTCGGTCTGCACGCCGAAGGCGCCGTCGGCGATCACCGGGACGGTGGCGACCGAATGGTCGCGCAGGATCGCGCTGGCCTGGCGGTAGTCGCCGAGCAGGTGATGCAGCAGGGCGCCGCCGCCGATCGCGAACAGGGTCGCGAACAGCAGGCGCGACAACCAGCGGGTCCGGGGCGATGGCAGATGGGGCGAGGATGCGGGCATGACAGTCTGCAGGCGGAGCGCACGCGGGCGCGACTCGGCACGGGTACATCGGTGGTTGCGGCACATGGCGATACCGCAGCCGGAACGGCGTGCGCCGACGTGGAATCAGTCAGCGTTCGTTCACTTTAACGCGATCGGCGCGGCAATGCCAGCCGGGGTGGCATCGGCCCGACCGGCGGGCGGCTACAGCCGATAGGCGACGGCCTTCATCAGTCGCGAGGCGGCGGCCATGACCGTGGGGATCGGCGGCGGCAGGCGCCGCGCCCCGGCCTGTTCGGCATGTTCGGCGTGGCGGGCCTCGTCGGCCTTCATCACTGTCAGCACGTCGCGGCTGCGCAGGTCCGCCGGCGGCAGGGTCTGCAGGTGTTCGTCCAGGTGCGCCTCGACCTGGCGCTCGGTCTCGACCACGAAGCCCAGGTTCCAGCCGTCGCCGCGCAGCCCGGCCAGGGTGCCGATCGCGTAGCTGCCGGCGTACCACAGTGGGTTGAACAGGCTGGGGCGGCTGTCCAGCTCGCGCAGCCGCGCCGCGCACCAGGCCAGGTGGTCGGTCTCTTCCTGCGCCGCCTCCAGCAGGTGCGCACGGGTGGCCGGATCGCGCGCGACCGCGGCCTGGCCGAAATACAGGCCCTGCGCGCAGACCTCGCCGACGTGGTTGATGCGCATCAGGCCGGCGGCATGGCGGCGCTCGTCCGGCGCCAGCACCACATCGGCGGTGGCCGCGGCCGGGTAGGGGCGCTGCGCCGGCGGGTCGCCGAATACGGTCTCCAGCGCGCGCTGGGCCTCGACCAGGGCGCGATCGAGCGGGGAATGTTGGCGGCTGGCGGTCATGGGGGAAGCCCGGAAGCAGTGGGGATCCCGATTTTCGCCCCCGGCCGGCGCACTGCCAAGCGCGCCGCCTGCCCGATCTCCGCCGGTCATGGGTGGACTTGCGCCGGCCGGCCGGGCCGCGTAGAATTTCGCCTCTTGCGTTTTTGCAATTCACAACGCGTGGCAAAGTTCCGGCCGTTCGCTGCAGGAATCCGCCCGACCAACCGAGTCTGATCATGAGCACCTTCACTGCTAAGTCCGAGACCGTCCAGCGCGACTGGTATCTCGTCGACGCCGCCGGCAAAACGCTGGGCCGGCTTTCCACCGAACTGGCCCGCCGCCTGCGCGGCAAGCACAAGCCGGTCTACACCCCGCACGTCGATACCGGCGATTACCTGGTGGTGATCAACGCCGAGAAGATCGTCGTCACCGGCAACAAGCTCAAGGACAAGAAGTACCACCGCTTCACCGGCTACATCGGCAACCTGAAGACCGAGAGCCTGGAGCAGGCGCTGGAGCGCCACCCGGAGCGCGTGATCGAAATCGCGGTCAAGGGCATGCTGCCCAAGGGCCCGCTGGGCCGCGCGATGTACCGCAAGCTCAAGGTCTATTCCGGTGCGGAGCATCCGCACGCCGCTCAGCAGCCGCAGGTTCTGGATATCTAATCATGGCGATTTCGCAAAACTACGGCACTGGCCGCCGCAAGTCCTCCACCGCCCGCGTGTTCCTGCGCAAGGGCACCGGCAACATCTCCGTCAACGGCCGTCCGCTGGACGAGTTCTTCGGCCGCGAGACCGCGCGCATGATCGTGCGCCAGCCGCTGGAGCTGACCAAGAACACCGAAAGCTTCGACATCCTGGTCACCGCCACCGGCGGCGGCACCACCGGCCAGGCCGGTGCGATCCGTCTGGGCATCGCCCGTGCGCTGGTCGAGTACGACGAAACCCTGAAGACCGAGCTGCGCAAGGCCGGCTTCATGACCCGCGACGCCCGCGAAGTCGAGCGTAAGAAGGTCGGTCTGCACAAGGCCCGTCGCGCCACCCAGTTCTCCAAGCGCTGATCCATCGCGCCTGGCGTGGGTTCCCTCGGGAGCCTGCTGGGGACCAAGCAAAAGCCCGGCTTCGGCCGGGCTTTTGTCGTTTGGGGTCCGTGGTTTGTGTTGGCTGGCAGCATATGTGTGTGCCGCCGCGGGTTTGGCGCGAACAGTATTCGGGCGATTGCCCGTCTGGCTTGGGGACTCGGCGTCGCCGCAAAAGATTCATGTCTGCAGAGCTACAGGTCTGCTGAGCCAGGGCCGCGTGTGTCTCGTCGGCATGGGGCGAATGAGTTCGTTTCCCGTCAGCGCCCGCTTCGGTGGATCGAATTCCATCTGGTGGAGTAGCCCCCTTGGAGTCCAAGGGGGCGCGCCGACAGGCGCGGGGATGTGGAAGCGTAAGGGCTGGGCCCCACATCTTGCGCAGCAAGATGTGGGGCGTAGGCGCGAAGCGCCTGCGCAAACCCCGCGCCAAACAAAAAAGAAGGCCGATCTTTCGATCGGCCTTCTTTTTTGTTTGGCTGCCCCGGATGGATTCGAACCACCGAATGCCTGAGTCAGAGTCAGGTGCCTTACCGCTTGGCGACGGGGCAATGTGGACTGCAAGTATCGCACGCCTTGGGCGTACACACCATGGTGGCTATGGGTGGACTCGAACCACCGACCCCAGCATTATGAGTGCTGTGCTCTAACCGGCTGAGCTACATAGCCCTGGTGAACCGTCAATTCTTATGGAGAAGCGGGCGGCTGTCAACGGGTTTCTGCGCTGCTTGTGGCCCGGCCGCAGCCATGGCAGAGTCGGAGCCAGTAGATTTTTCAGGAGTCCGCATCGTGATCGATCCGGACGGCTATCGACCGAACGTAGGCATCGTGCTGATGCGGCCGGATGGTCAGGTGTTCTGGGCACGCCGTGTGCGCCGGGACGGCTGGCAGTTCCCGCAAGGCGGCATGAACACCGACGAGACCCCGGTGGAGGCCATGTACCGCGAGTTGCGCGAAGAAACCGGGCTGTTGCCCGAGCATGTGGAAGTGCTCGGCGCCACCCCCGGTTGGCTGCGCTATCGCCTGCCCAGCCGGGCCATCCGCCGCAACGAGCGCCAGGTCTGCATCGGCCAGAAGCAGGTCTGGTTCCTGCTGCGGATGCAGTGCGACGAGAGCCAGCTGAACCTGGAACTGACCGAGACGCCGGAGTTCGATCACTGGCGCTGGGTCGATTTCTGGTACCCGGTGGAGCACGTGGTGCTGTTCAAGCGCGGGGTCTACGCGCGGGCGCTGCGCCACCTGGCGCCGCTGGCGCAGACCATCGCCGGCGCCGGCATCCGCGCCATGCCGACCCTGGCCCAGGAGGCCTGGTTGCCCGGAAATACCGCCGGCCACGAGCGGCCGCGCAAGCGTCCGCGCAAGCGCGGCGGGCCTTGGGCGGCGCGGATTAATAACGATTAATGGGCGGAATTGACAACCATTCTCACTTTGGTTTGAATGGGTGCCAGGCGCAGTCCGCGCCGTCCGCCGCCAAGCCCGCCGTGTACGTCTGCATCTGCAATGGGGTCACCGATCGCCAGATCCGCGAAGCCGCCGAAGCCGGCTGCCGCAGCGTGTCCGAACTGACCATGCGCACGGGCTGCGGGGCCACCTGCGGCTCCTGTCTGGACATGGCCGGCGACCTGCTGGAGCGCGCGCTGAGCCGCGAGCTGCCGTTGCCGGTGCTCGGCGGCCTGGCCCGCGCCGCCTGAGGCCGTCGCCGCGCTGCAGCGCGGGATGATCACGATTCGCGTTCCTTCACGTCGCGGCGCGATTCGCTAGAGTCTGCGCTTTCCGGCTTACGCGAGCGATGCAATGAAGGGCGACAGCAAAGTCATCGAGTTCCTCAACAAGGTCCTCTACAACGAGCTGACCGCGATCAACCAGTACTTCCTGCACGCCAAGATGCTGAAGAACTGGGGTCTGAAGGAACTGGCCGAGCACGAGTACAAGGAATCCATCGACGAGATGAAGCACGCCGACAAGCTGGCGGACCGCATCCTGTTCCTCGAGGGGCTCCCCAACTTCCAGGCGCTGGGCAAGCTGCGCATCGGCGAGAACCCCAAGGAAATCCTCGAGTGCGACCTGGCGCTGGAGCAGGACGGCACGGTCACCCTGCGCGAAGGCATCGCCTACGCCGAATCGATCCAGGACTACGTCAGCCGCCAGCTCCTGGCCGACATCCTGGAATCGGAAGAAGAGCACATCGACTGGCTGGAAACCCAGCTCGACCTGATCGACCGGATTGGCGAGCCGAACTACCTGCTGACCAAGCTCGACGACTGAATCGTCGGCGCATGAGGCCGCGGCGCTGGCCTGTGTCCGCGCCGCGCAGGATGTTGTTCGCTCTGCGCTCCGGGATGGCGCTGACATGCACGTGTGGGAGCGGCTTCAGCCACGACGGGTGGCTGGCGCAAGGTCGCCGCTGATCCCGCGCAGCGGCACATGCTGCTTCTGCGCGAATCCATGGTGACGACATGGCACCCGCATCGTGCGGCGTTGCCCTTTCTGTTGGAACGGCTTCCGCCACGACGCGTTGCAGGGCCGAAAGTCGCCGCTGATCCCGAACAGCAGCACATGCCGCTCCTGCGCGAATCCATGCGGCCGACATGGCATCGGCATCGCACCACCTCGCTCTCCTGTGGGAGCGGCTTCAGCCGCGATGGCGTTACCGGTAGCGCCTTGTCGCGCTGAAGCGTTCCTGCAAGAAAGGCAGTAGGCCGTGCGTCGATGTCTTCGATGCACTGTGGCCGGGTCTTGCGGGCGATCGTGTCGCCTGCAGACGCGCCGTAGCGCGATACCGCGCTAGGGTTCGGCGGGCTCGGCGGCATCGCGGACGCTGGCGCGGTAGCCGCTCAGCGCCAGGCGCGCGCGCGCGAACTCGGCGATCACCAGGGCGACCGCGACCACCGGGCGCTCCAGCGTGCCGGTGCGCACGCCCGACTCGATGCGCAGCGCCGCCGCCGACAGCGCCAGTGCGCCGAGGTTGGCGGCCGAGGACTTCAGCGTGTGCGCGGCCTCGCGCAGCACGTCGCTCTGCGCCGTCGCCGCCGCCTGCTCCAGGCGCTGGATCAGCAGCGGCGCATCGGCCAGGAACAGCTCGACGATCTGCGCCACGCTGGCCGAGCCGATGACCTCGCGCAACTCGTCGAGCACGGCGATCTCCAGCACCGGCGCCGGCACCGCTGAGGGCGGTTCCGGATCGTCTGCCTCCGGCGCGGCGAGCGGCAGCGTCGACGTTGCGGTGGCGCCGCGCGATGCCAGGTCCTGTTCCAACGCAGGCGCTGCTGGGGGGGCGTCGAGCGTGGCGTGATCGGGCGATGGCATCGAGGCGGTCGACGTGGTGGTGGGGCTGGACGCCGTGGCGGCGTCCGTCGTGTGCAGGGGGGTGTGGCGGGTGTCCTCCGGTTCGACGTGCACCGTGTCGGCGAGCGCATCCGCCGCTGGCCCGCTGGCGATCGCCGCGGACCCGTGCGCGGCTGCATCCGCCTCCGGCGCGAACGCCGCGCTGGCCGGCGCGGCCGCCGGCTGCAGCGGCAG
>NZ_AQOK01000104.1:0-17727 GCF_000364645.1 Xanthomonas sp. SHU 308
CCTGGCGCTTGGCGTCGCCGGCGTCGCGGCGGCTGCAGGCGTTGGCGCCGCGGTGGACGTTTCGCGGGCGATGCGGTCGGACGGCTGCGCCGCGGCCGGCGCATCGATCGCCGGTGCATCGATCGCGGCGGCGGTGTTGGGCGCATCGATCAGCGCGGAGTATTCGCGGATCAGCCGCCCCTGGCCCCAATCGACCTCGATCAGGAAGCTCAGCGACGGCACGTCGACCGGCATGCGGCTGCTGACCTGGATCACCGCGCGGCCCTTGCGGGTCTGGGTGAAACGGAACTGCAGATCGCTGACCAGGCCCTGCGGGCGCTCCAGCCCGACCCGCGCGAAGGTCGCCGGGGAGGCGAGCGCCACCCGCGCCCGCTCCAGTTCGCCCGGCTCGTTGGAGATCACCGGGATCTCGGCCAGGAACGGCTCGCCCGGCTTGGACAGCACGCGGATATCGCCCAGGCCCAGGGCCAGCGCGGCCTGGCTGCAGGCCAGCAACAGCAGCGCCGCGGCGGCGCGACAGACATGGCGCAGCCCGCGCACGGCGGACACCGCATCGCCGCGATGGCGACGGAACAAACGTGGTTGTAGGCGCATCCCGCCCCTGCCCCTTGGAATCATGCGTGCAATATATAGGAAGCCGGGACCGGGGACCCGGGGTCCGGAAAAGCCGAGACAGGGACCGCGTTGCTGGTGCACTGCTGAAATCCACGACGCAAGAACACACTGCAGCAGGAAAGCCCAGGCACGCCACTGTGGGAGGGACTTCAGTCCCGACGCGAGGTGCGGCCGCTGTCGGGACTGAAGTTCCCAAAAAATCCGGGCCCGGAAAAGCCCCCGTGGGGAGGCTGGGGACTCGGAAATCCGAGACAGGGACCGCGCTTCATAACGCGGTGTGCGGGATCTCGCGTCGGGACTGAAGTCCCTCCCACAACGGGGCGAGCGCGGATACCTGCGACTTCCATTTCCCAAACAAAAAGCCAGGGCTCGCGCCCCGGCCTTCGCTCCACTTCGCCACACGATCAGGCCGCGCGGCCAGCCACGCCGCCACGCCATGAAACCGCGGGACCCGGGTCCCCGGTCCCGGGTCCCGGCTTTCAGCCCTCCTGAGCCACCAGCTCGGCCAGCTGCACCGCATTGAGCGCAGCGCCCTTGCGGATGTTGTCGGCCACCACCCACAGGTTGAGGCCGCGCGGGTGCGAGAAGTCCTCGCGGATGCGGCCGACGAACACCGGGTCCTTGCCGGAGGCATGGGTCACCGGGGTCGGATAGCCGCCGGCCTTGTGCTCGTCGACCACTTCCACGCCCGGCGCCTGACCCAGCAGCGCGCGCGCCTGCTCGACGGTGATCTTGCGCTTGGTCTCGATGTTGACCGCTTCGGAATGGCCGAAGAACACCGGCACGCGCACCGCGGTGGGGTTCACCAGGATGCCGCTGTCCTCGAGGATCTTCTGCGTCTCCCACACCAGCTTCATCTCTTCCTTGGTGTAGCCGTTGGGCTGGAAGTCGTCGATGTGCGGGATCAGGTTGAAGGCGATCTGCGCCTGGAACTTCTGCGGCTCGATGTCCTGGAACGCCAGCAACTGCGCGGTCTGCTTGCCCAGCTCCTCCATGCCCGAGCGGCCGGCGCCGGACACCGACTGGTAGGTGGCCACGTTGATGCGCTCGATGCCGTATTCCTTGTGGATCGGCGCCAGCACCGGCATCAGCTGCATGGTCGAGCAGTTGGGGTTGGCGACGATGCCGCGCGGACGCTGCTTCAGCGCGTGCGGATTGACCTCCGACACCACCAGCGGCACGTCGTCGTCGTAGCGGAAGGTCGAGGAGTTGTCGATCACCACCGCGCCGGCCGCGGCGAACTTCGGCGCGTATTCCTTGGAGATGCCGCCGCCGGCCGAAAAAAGCGCGATGTCCACGCCGCTCGGGTCGAACGTGGCCAGGTCGAGCACGGTGACCTTGTGGCCCTTGAATTCGACCTGGCCGCCGGCCGAGCGCTCGGAGGCCAGCGGGTACAGCGTGGCGACGGGGAAATCGCGCTCGGCGAGGATGCTCAGCATGGTCTCGCCGACGGCACCGGTGGCGCCGACGACGGCGACGTTGAAACGACGGGTTGCATTGCTCATGGAAGATTCGATCCGCAGAAAAAGAAGGGGAGGAACAGCCGCACTGCCAGGTGGATTCGGGGAACCTGCCGTGCGCGTCGCGCGCGGCGCCGCAGGCTCCCTATCGTTTTTTGTCCGCAATCGCCCGCGCGCCGCCGGCCGCGGCGATCGCGTCCAGGTTCAGCGCGTTGGGCGGGCGCCCGGCGTCGGCGCCGATGCCCAGGGCGGCGAGCAGGTTGTCCACCGCCAGCGACACCATCGCGCGGCGCGTGGCCACGCTGGCGCTGCCGATGTGCGGGGTCAGCACCACGTTGCGCAGCGCCAGCAGCTCCGGACGGATCGCCGGCTCGCCTTCGAACACGTCGAGCCCGGCCGCGGCCAGGCGCCCGTTGGCCAGCGCGTCGGCCAGTGCGACTTCATCGACCAGGCCGCCGCGAGCGATGTTCACCAGCGTCGCGGTCGGCCGCATCTTGGCCAGTGCGGCGGCGTCGACGATGTGGTGCGACTGCGCGCTGTACGGCAGCACCAGCAACAGGTGGTCGGCGCGCGCCAGCAGATCGTCGAAGCCGACGTACTCGGCGCGATGCGCGCGCTCCACCTCGGCCGGCAGGCGGCTGCGGTTGTGGTACAGCACGCGCATCGAGAAGCCGGCCGCGCGGCGCGCGATGGCCTGGCCGATGCGGCCCATGCCGAGGATGCCGAGGGTGCTGCCGTGGACATCGGCGCCGAGCATGGTCTGGAACGACCATTGTTGCCACTGCCCCGCGCGCAGCCAGCGCTCGGCCTCGCCGACGCGGCGCGCGGCGGCCATCAGCAGGGCGAAGCCGAGATCGGCGGTGGTCTCGGTGAGCACGTCAGGGGTGTTGGTGGCGACGATGCCGGCCGCGCTGAGCGCGTCCAGGTCCAGATTGTTGTAGCCGACGCCGACGTTGGCGATGGCGCGCAACCGCGGCGCGCCGGCGATCTCGGCGGCGCCGATGCGTTCGTTGAGGGTGACCAGGGCGCCGTCCAGCGGCGCCAGCGCCTGCGCCAGGTCCTGCGGCGAATACCTGGTCACGTCCGCGGTGGTGGTCAGCGCGCAATACTCGCCCAGCCGTGCGACGACATCGTCGAACAGCGGCTGGCTGACCCACACCCGCGGCCGCGACTCAGCCATCGCCACCGCCGGGGATGCGCGGCGTGATCGTGCCGACGTCGCCGCATTGCGCGCGGTGGCGCAGCGCCTGGTCCATCAGCACCAGCGCCATCATCGCCTCGGCGATCGGGGTGGCGCGGATGCCGACGCAGGGGTCGTGGCGGCCGGTGGTGATCACGTCCACCGCCTGCCCGTCCACATCCACCGTGGCGCCGGGCAGGCGCAGGCTGGAAGTGGGCTTGAACGCCACCGAGACGACGACCGGCTGGCCGGTGGCGATGCCGCCGAGCACGCCGCCGGCGTGGTTGGACTGGAAGCCGTCCGGCGCGATCAGGTCGCGATGCTCGGTGCCCTTCTGGGTCACCGCGGCGAAACCGTCGCCGATCTCCACGCCCTTGACAGCATTGATGCTCATCATCGCCGCGGCCAGTTCGCCGTCGAGCTTGCCGTAGATCGGCTCGCCCCAGCCGGCCGGCACGCCATCGGCGACCACGGTCACGCGCGCGCCGATCGAATCGCCGGACTTGCGCAGCGCATCCATGTACGCCTCCAGCTCCGGCACCTGCGGCGCGTGCGGCCAGAAGAACGCGTTGTCCTCCACCGCGTCCCAGGCGAAGCCCTGCGGCAGCAGCGGCCCGAGCTGCGACAGGTAGCCGCGCACGCGCACGCCGTAGCGCTGCGCCAGCCATTTCTTGGCGATCACGCCGGCGGCCACGCGCATGGTGGTTTCGCGCGCGGAGGAGCGGCCGCCGCCGCGCGGATCGCGGATACCGTACTTCTGCCAGTAGCTGTAGTCGGCATGGCCCGGACGGAACTGCCGGGCAATGTCGGTGTAGTCCTTGCTGCGCTGGTCGGTATTGCGGATCAGCAGGCCGATCGGAGTGCCGGTGGTGCGGCCCTCGTAGACCCCGGACAGGATCTCGATCTCATCGGCTTCGCGTCGCGCCGAGGTGTGCCGGCTCTTGCCGGTGGCGCGGCGCTGCAGGTCGTGGGCGAATTCGCTGGCGTCCAGTTCCAGCCCCGGGGGGCAGCCATCGACCACGCAGCCGATCGCCGGCCCGTGCGATTCGCCGAAGGTGGTGACGGTCAGCAGCTTGCCGAAACTATTCGCGCTCATGTCGCTTGCGTCACCGGTCCGCGGCCAGCGCGGCGATGCGCGCGTGATGCGCGATCAATTCGCTGCGCTCCACCGCGAAGATGCCCATCTGCCCGACCTTGAACTCGACCCAGGCGAAGTCCACTTCCGGCAGCAACTGCGCCAGCGCGCGTTCGGACTCGCCGACCTCGCAGATCAACAGGCCGTCCTCGCTCAGGTGCGCCGGCGCGTCGCGCAGGATCTTCAGCGCCAGGTCCAGCCCGTCGTCGCCCGCGCGCAGGCCCAGCTCCGGCTCGTGCGCGTATTCCGGCGGCAGCGCGTCGGTCTCGGCATGGGTGACATAGGGCGGATTGGTCACGATCAGCTCGTAGCGGCGCCCGCTCAGCCCGGCGAACAGGTCGGACTTGACCAGTTCGACGTTGTCGGCCAGCAGCCGCTCCTTGTTCTCGGCGGCCAGGCTCAGCGCCTCGTCGCTGATGTCGACCGCGTCCACCTGCCAGTTCGGGTTGTAGTGGGCCATGGCGATGGCGATGCAGCCCGAGCCGGTACACAGGTCCAGCGCGCGCTCCACCGGCCGGCCGGCCAGCCACGGCTCGAAGCCGGCCTCGATCAACTCGGCGATCGGCGAACGCGGCACCAGCGCGCGCGCATCGCTCTTGAAGCTGAGCCCGGCGAACCAGGCCTCGCCGGTGAGGTAGGCGGCGGGGATGCGCTCGGCGATGCGGCGCTCGAACAGCGCCAGCACCTGCGCCTTCTCCGGCGTGGTGACCCGCGCGCTGCCGTAGGCCGGCCCCAGGTCGTGCGGCAGGTGCAGTGCGTGCAGCACCAGTTGCGTGGCCTCGTCCAGGGCGTTGTCGTAGCTGTGGCCGAAGCTCAGCCCGGCGGCGTTGAAACGGCTGGTGCCGTAGCGGATCAGGTCGATGATCGTGTGGAGTTCGGCGGCCGCGTCGGCAGTCATGGCAACAGGCAAGGCAATTCGGCCCCCGATTATAGAGGCCCGGCCGCTATGATGAGCGTTCGTTGCATGGGAAATCAGTATGTTCAACCGCACCTTCGGCATCGTCCTGGTGGTTGCCCTGGCCGCCGGCCTGGGGCTGCTGCTGGCCCAGAAGTACTTCGGCGGCAGCGCCGCCCCGGCCTGGCCGGAGACCCGCACGGTGCGCATGTACCCGCAGCCGCGGCCCCTGCCCGACTTCCACCTGCGCCAGACCGACGGCACGCCGCTGGTGCCGGGCGAGCTCAAGGGCCACTGGACCCTGGTGTTCCTGGGCTTCACCGCCTGCCCGGACGTGTGCCCGACCACCCTGGCCGACCTGGCGCGCGCGCAGAAGCAATGGGAGACCTTGCCGGACACGCTGCGCCCGCGCGTGCTGTTCGTCTCGGTCGACCCGCAGCGCGACACCCTGCCGCGGCTGGGCGAGTACGCCCACGCCTTCCACAAGGACACCATCGCCGCCACCGCCGACGTGCCCGAGCTGGAGCGCTTCGCCACCGCGCTGGGCTTCGTGTTCCAGAAGGTGCCGGGCAAGCATTACGCCGAGAACCCGAACGACTACAGCATGGACCACTCCGCCGCGATCGCGGTGCTGGACCCGCAGGGCCGCCAGGCCGGGCTGATCCGCCCGCCGTTCGATGCCGCCGCGATCGCCGCCGACCTGCAGGCCCTGACCAAGGCCACCGCCCCATGAGCCTGACCACCCGCCTGACCTACGTGCTGCCGCACCGGCTGCTGTCCTCGCTGGCGCGGCGCCTGGCCTATTCGTCGCGGCCCGGGCTGAAGCAGTGGTTGATCGACACGGTGGTGCGCCGCTTCGGCGTGGACCTGAGCGAGGCCGCGCAACCGGATGCGACCGCTTACCCGACCTTCAATGCCTTCTTCACCCGCGCGCTGAAGCCGGGCGCGCGCGTCGCCGACCCCGATCCGCAGGCGCTGCTGATGCCGGCCGACGGCCGCATCAGCCAGCTCGGCCGAATCGAGGACGGGCGCATCTTCCAGGCCAAGGGGCAGTCTTTCACCGCCGCCGAACTGCTCGGCGACGACGCGGCCGCGGCCCCGTTCGCCAATGGCCTGTATGCCACCGTGTACCTGTCGCCGCGCGACTACCACCGCGTGCACATGCCCTGGACCGGCACCCTGCGCGAAACCGTGCACGTGCCGGGGCGGCTGTTCAGCGTCGGCACCGACGCGGTGCGCAGCGTGCCGCGCCTGTTCGCGCGCAACGAACGCCTGGTCTGCCATTTCGACACCGACTTCGGCCCGATGGTCTCGGTGATGGTCGGCGCGCTGCTGGTGTCCGGCGTGGAAACGGTGTGGAGCGGCGTGGAGATCCCGCGCTACGCCGACCGCATCACCCGCAAGGACTGGCGCGGCAAGGGGATTACCCTGCAGCGGTTCGAGGAGATGGCGCGCTTCAACTACGGCTCCACGGTGATCGTGCTGCTGCCGCCCGGCGTGGCCGCGTTCGATCCGACGCTGAAGGCGGAATCGCCGGTGCGGCTGGGACAGGCGCTGGCGCGGCTGGCGCGCTGAGGCGCGCAGGGCCGCGCTGCGGCCCCTTTGTGCAGAGACACCCTTGTGGGAGGGACTTCAGTCCCGACGCATTGGCACAGAGAGACCGCGAGCTCGCGATGGATGTCTGAAAAAGCCGCGCGCCCCGGCACTGCGGCTGCCGCACCCTCATCCGGCGCTACGCGCCACCTTCCCCCGAAAAGGGGGCCATGGTCCCAGGGGGAGAAGGGATGGGCCGCGCTCGGGTCTCGCGGCCGGAGCTTCAGCCAGCGACCCGCGAGATGCAATGGCCCCACTGTGGGAGGGACTTCAGTCCCGACGCATGGAAGGTGACAGACCGCCAACCCGCAATGGATGACCGAAAAGCCACACGCCCAACACTGCGGCAGCCGCACCCTCATCCGGCGCTGCGCGCCACCTTCCTCCGAAAAGGGGGCCATGGTCCCGGAGGGAGAAGGGAGCGGCTGTGCCCCTACTTCTCGCAGCCAACCAACTTCAGCGACTGCCCCGGCTTCAGCGCATAACCCGGCGCACGCAAGCCATTCGCCTTGGCCAGCTCCTTCAGGTCGCAGTCGTGACGGTCGGAAATCCGGCCCAGGGTGTCGCCCTTGGCCACGCGGTAGTTGCGCACCTGCTTCTGCTTGGGCTTGGCCGGCGCGGGACGGCCGGTGGCCACCGTGGTCGGCACGCCGGCGACCGGGCTGACGTCGCCCACCGCGACATTGCCGGTGAGGTCGGCGGCCGGCGCCGGGCTGCCGCTGCGCACGGCGGAGGTGACGTCGGCGGTGATCAGCGCGCGCGCCAGGTCGGCGCGTGGGCCGCTGACGCAGTAGCGGTTGTACAGGCCGACGATCTTGGTGGTGGCGTTGATGGTCACCCCGGCCGGGATCCAGCCGTCCGGCTCGTAGCGCGGATTGAGGTTGCGCAGCGCGCGCATGTAGCCGTCGCGGGTACCGTCGCTGCCCAGGCAGATGGTCAGTTCGTAGATGGTGGTGGACTTGGCCAGACGCAGCGTGGCCGGCTGCGCATTGATCTTGGGGAAGGCCACGCCGTACTGCTGCGGGTGCAGGAAGATCCACGCCGCGGCGATCACCATCGGCACGTAGTCCTTGGTCTCGGCCGGGAACTGGTTGTACACCGACGCGTCCCAGAAACTGCGGCCTGGCATCTGGTTGAACACGCGCGCGGCGCGGCCTTCGCCGCCGTTGTAGCCGGCCAGCGCCAGTTCGACGCTGCGATTGAGTTCGGCCATGCGCTCGTTGATGTAGACCGCGCTGGCCTCGGCGGCGCTGCGCGCGTCGTAGCGGGTGTCGAAGCCGGTGCCGTCCGGGCCCAGGCCGAAGCGGCGCCCGGTGGCCGGCATGAACTGCATCAGCCCGGCAGCGCCCACCCGCGAATTGGCGTGCACGCGGCCGTTGGACTCCTTGGCGATGATGCCGAACAGCAGCGCTTCCGGCAGGCCGCGCTTCTCCCATTCCGGCCACATGATCGCGCGCAGGTTCTGGTAGTTCTCGTAGCTGCTCATCAGTGCCGGCCGCATGTCGGTGAGCCAGCGACGGATGCCGGCCTGCACCGCCGGGTTGTACTCCACCATCGAATCGAAGGCGTGGCGCTTGTCGTTGAGCAGGCGCGCCGCGCGCGCGGCTTCCGGCACGTCGGCGGCGAGCGGGCTGATGTGGTCGGGGTCGGCCTGCAGCGGCGCCGAGTCGTCGTCGGCGGCATCGGTGTCGCTGGCCTGGCCCTGCGCGTCGGCCTTGGCTTTCAGCAGGCGCTTGTACGCGCCCAGATAGGTGCCCACCTCGCAGCCGCGCTGCTTGATGCAGGCCTGGATCACGTCCTCGATGTCCTCCAGCGCGGCGTCGCTTTCCTGGGTGCCCTTGGGGTCGCTGTTGCCGACCAGCACCAGGGCGTCGTTGTAGCGCTTCTCGGCGGCGGCCAGGCGCTGGTCGAGGACGGCGATGGCGGCCTGGTCGCGGGCGGACACGCGGGCTTGGGCGGCAGGAGCGGTGCAGGTCAGCGCCACGGCAGCCGCGACTGGCCACGCGTGGGTGAAGCGGAACGGAAGGGGCATGGTGGGACGCGGCGACGGAAAGGCCGCAGGGTAGCCCCCGCCGTCGCATCGCGGCAAGGTCGCGGCGGCCAGGGTCCGGCCCGCGGCGGGGCCAGGGTTCATCGCCGGCGACCATCCCGCACCGCAACACAAGTACCGCGCGCGCTGGCTCCCGCGCCACCGATGTCGTCCGCCACGCCGGTGCCGCCCCCGCGAACGACCACGCCTCGCAAAGACCGCGGTTGGCCGGGAGTGCCGGCAGTTGCAGGCCGGCACAGCGCGCCCGCGGTAGCGCGCACGCGTTCGGCCACGCCGCGTACGTTCTAGAATCCGGGCATCTCATTGCGGACCCCGATATGGACCCGATCCTGCTAGGCAAAGGCGTGACCGACGACATCGCAGTGCTGCTGCAACCGCGCCTGGGCAACCGCCACGGCCTGGTTGCCGGCGCCACCGGCACCGGCAAGACCGTGACCCTGATGACGCTGGCCGAAGGCTTTTCGCGCATCGGCGTGCCGGTGTTCCTGGCCGACGTCAAGGGCGACGTGGCCGGCCTGGCGATGCCCGGCGACGGCAGCGAGAAGGTGCTGCAGCGCGCCCGGGAGATCGGCGTGGCCGACTACGCCCCGGCCGCCAACCCGGTGCTGTTCTGGGATCTGTACGGCCAGCTCGGCCATCCGGTGCGCACCACCGTCAGCGAGATGGGCCCCACCCTGCTGGCGCGCGTGCTGGAACTCAACGACACCCAGGCCGGCGTGCTCGACATCGTGTTCAAGCTGGCCGACGACCGCGGCCTGCTGCTGCTCGACCTGGACGACCTGCGTGCGCTGCTGGCACTGGTGGTGGAAGAGCGCAAGGACATCTCCACCGAGTACGGCCTGGTCAGCGCGCAGTCGGTCGCCGCGATCCAGCGCGCCCTGCTGCGCCTGGCCCAGGACGGCGGCGAAGGCTTCTTCGGCGAACCGGCGCTGGACCTGGCCGAGCTGATGCGGGTCGACCACGACGGTCGCGGCGTGATCGGCATCCTCGCCGCCGCGCAACTGGTGCTCAAGCCGCGCCTGTACTCGACCTTCCTGCTGTGGCTGCTGTCGGAACTGTTCGAGCGGCTGCCGGAAGTGGGCGATCTGGACAAGCCGAAACTGGTGTTCGTGTTCGACGAGGCGCACCTGCTGTTCGACGATGCGCCGCCGGCGCTGGTGCAGCGCATCGAGCAGGTGGTGCGGCTGATCCGCTCCAAGGGCGTGGGCGTGTACTTCTGCTCGCAGTTCCCGGACGACGTGCCCGACAGCATCCTCGGCCAGCTCGGCAACCGCGTGCAGCACGCGCTGCGCGCCTACACGCCGCGCGATCAGAAGGCGGTGCGCACCGCCGCCGAGACCTTCGTGGCCAATCCCAAGCTGGACGTGGCCAAGGCCATCTCCCAGCTCGGCACCGGCGAGGCGCTGGTGTCCACGCTGCAGGACAAGGGCGTGCCGGCACCGGTGCAGCAGACCCTGATCGCCCCGCCGCGCTGCCGCATGGGCGCGATCACCGACGCCGAGCGCGCGCAGGTGCGCGCCGGCAGCCCGGTCGGTGCGCGCTACGACACCCCGGTCAATCGCGAATCGGCGGCGGAACTGCTGGCGCGCCGGGTCGAGCAGAGCGCCGACCACAGCGCCGCGCCGCCGGCACGCACCCGCGAACAGGACGAAGCGCAGGACAGCGGCTTCGGCCAGGCGGTCAAGGACGCGGTGTTCGGCACCAAGCGCCGCCAGGGCATGCTCGAGGCGATGGCCAAGCAGACCTCGCGCACCATCGGCAACCGCATCGGCCAGCAGATCGTGCGCGGCATCTTCGGCAGCATCTTCGGCGGCAAGCGCTGAGCGCAGCCGACGCCAGAGGAAGCTCCAGCATGGACAGGAACGCGATGAGCGCCTTGCAATGATGTCGCCGGCAGACAAGCCGACAACGCTCCAGGGAGGCTGCCACTGCGGCTGCCTGACCGTCGCGTTCTCGACGTATCAACCGGCCGAGGACATCCATCCGCGCGCCTGCGACTGCAGCTTCTGCCAGAAGCATGGTGCGGCCTACGTTTCCGATCCCGCCGGCACGCTGCGACTGACGGCCACGCATGCCGAGGCCGTGCATCGTTATCGCCAGGGTGCGGAGGCCGCGCAATTCCAGCTGTGCCGCCAGTGCGGGGTGCTGGTCGCGGTCACGTTCGAGCATCAGGGGCGGCTTTACGGTGCCGTCAATGCCGGCTGTCTGAACAAGACGCCGGCGTTGGGGGCCGCAGCACCGGTGTCCCCACAATGGCTGGACGCCGAGGCAAAAGTGGCCCGATGGCGGCAGGCGTGGGTGCCGGACGTGCAATGGGTCATCGCTGACACCTGAGCATGCCTGCCGCACACCGTCGTCACCGGCGATCGGCAGGCGCAGCGTTCAGAACGCTGGATTCGCGGTTGGGCGCGGCCTTCGATCCTGGCGATACCACCCGCAGAGACAAGAACCGATAAAGCGACGCTAGGCCAGCAAACCGTGCAGCTTGGCATACTGCAGCAGCATGATGGTCTTGGCGTCGGCGATCTCGCCGGTGTCGATCATCGCCAGCGCGGCATCGAGCGCCAGCTCCAGCACTTCGATCTCTTCACCCTCGGCGGCCACGCCACCGCCGGCACCGACCTTGTCGCGGTCGACATACTCGCCCACGAAGAAGTACAGCCGCTCGGTCACCGAACCCGGACTCATGAACGCCTCGAACACCTTGCGCACGTTCTCGATCCGGTAGCCGGTTTCCTCTTCGGTCTCCTTGCGGATGCAGGTCTCCGGATCGTGGCGATCGAGCAGGCCGGCGCAGGCCTCGATCAGCATGCCGTCGGGGTTGCCGTTGAGCAGGGTCGGCAGACGGAACTGGCGGGTCAGCATCACCGTGCGCTTGGCGCGGCTGTACAGCAGGATGGTCGCGCCGTTGCCGCGGTCGTAGGCCTCGCGCGTGAGCGCCTGCCAGCTGCCGTCGTGACGCTGGAAATCGAAGCTGACCTTGCGCAGCACGTACCAGTTGTCCGACAGCACTTCGATGTTGGTGACGCGCACGCGCGGGTTGCCGGAAACGAAGGAAGGGTCCAAGCGAAACTCCAAGGGACAAGGGATCACGGCAGGCCGCAGGCGCGGCACCCGCCACACCTCTGCCGCCGTTCGACCGGGCAGTGTAGCCAGCACGCACACCTGCGCGCCGGCACGGGGTGCGCTTTGCGCAACCGACCACACTCCCTCGGTGCCGCCGTCCGCATCGCGCCGCCGCCCCAGCCAGCCTCCCGATTGCGTGCGCCGCAGCCGACCCGCACAATCGTCACACTTCGTAGACAGGGGGCGTCATGGAAGACCGTCGTCGCGCGGGCGCGAGCCGCGTACACCGCAGCACACCCGAACCGTTCTGGGCGCGCACCCGCGCCATCGCGCTGTATCCGCTGCGCGGCGGCGCGCTGTACGCGCTGATCGCGCTGACCCTGTGCAGCCTGCTGGGCATGCTGCCCGGCATCGGCTGGATCCTGGGCATCGTCACCACCCTGGCCATCTACAAGTACGCCTTCGAGATCCTGCGGCACACCGCCGATGGCTACCTGGACGCGCCGGAACGTGGCTTCGACATCGGCGACGGCGTGGTGCTGCGGCTGCTGGCGATGATGATCCTGCTCGGCGTGGCGGTGTTCGCCGCGCTGCTGCTGACCGGGCCGGTCGGCGGCCTGCTGATGCTGCTGGCGGTGGTGCTGCTGCAGCCGGGCATCCTGATTTCCCTGGCGATGGACGGCAGCCTGCGCCGCGCGCTGAACCCGGCGGTGTCGATCGGCCTGGCGCTGCGCATCGGCTGGCCGTACCTGGCCGCGTTCGGCCTGCTGTTCGTGATCCAGGCCAGCGCGCTGGGTGCCGCCGCCTGGCTGCAGCGCGTCCTGCCGCCGCTGGTCGCCGACCTGGCGGTCACCGTGGTGACGATCTGGGGCCTGTTCGCCGCCTTCCACCTGATGGGCTATCTGGTCTACCAGTATCACGCCGTGCTGGGCTACGAACCTGCCGCCGACGCCGCGAGCGGCTTCACCCGCCACGACCCGGACCAGCGCGTACTCGACGAGGCCGAACAGCTGGTGCGCGACGGCCATACCGACGACGCGCTGCAGGTGCTGCGCAGCGAAGTGCGCACCCGCGCGGTGAGCCTGGGCGTGCACGAGCTGTACCAGCGCCTGCTGCGCGGCAGTGCGCGCCAGGACGAACGCCGCGAGCACACCCGCCAGTACATCCACCGGCTGCTGCAGGAGAAGCAGGAACGGCGGGCACTGGCCCTGCAGCGCGAGGCGCTGGATGCCGATCCCGACTTCGTGCCGCTGCTGCCGGAACAGGCCACGCTGCTGGCCGAACGCGCGCAGCTGGCCGGCCAGTTCCGGCTCGCCGCCGACGGCCTGCAGGCCGCGCTGCATGCCTGGCCGAAGGCACCGGAACACAGCACCTGGTCGCTGCAGGCCGCCCTGCTGCTGGCCGAACGCTTCGGCGAGGACGCGCAGGCGCGCGGCCTGCTGGAACACGCGCTGAGCCGCTGCGACGACGAGCTGCAACGCGGCAAGCTGCAGGCGGCGTTGCGCGCGGTGACGATCGCGCCGGTCTAGCGCGCGTCGCGCACGGTGCGGGGCGCGCCAACATGCCCCGCTTCGGTACCGGGCCGCGCCCTCACGCGTTGGCGAGCAGGAACCGCGCCTTGTCCGCCTGCGGCAGGTCCGGGTAGCGCTCGACCAGCGCCTGCAGCACGCGTCGCCACTCCGCCGTGGCCTGGCGTTCGCCATGGCCCAGCGCGAGCCGGAACCAGGCCTGTGCCTGCTGCTCGCGCGGCGAGGCCGCATCCTGCGCCAGCAGCGTCTCGGCCTCGGCCAGCATTCCCAGCGCCATCCAACGCGCGAACAACGCCGCACGCATCGGTGCATCCAGATCGCCGGCCGCGTGCAGCACTCCCGCCTGCTGCCGCGCTTCCTGGGCTGATGCCGCCGACAGGCACAACAGCTCCAGCGCCCGTGCCCGCGCTGTCGCGGTCTGGCCGGCATTGGCGGCCAGGCGGTAGCGTGCCATCGCCACATCGAAGCGCCGCGGCGCTTCCGCCGCCAGCGCCTCCAGCAATGCGCCGGCCTGGACGTGTTCCATCCGACCCAGATGCGCCTGCGCGCGGTCCCAGCGGTCGTCGGCCGGCATCCCGTCATCGTCGCGCAGGAACGCCTCGCGCGTCTGTCCGGTTGCCACCAGCACGGCACCGAGCAGCGCGCCGACCACCAGCCCGCCAGCATGCGCGTCGAAGCCGATGCCGGCATCGCCGTTGCACAGCAGGTTGTACAGCTCCCA
Source organism: Xanthomonas sp. SHU 308 (assembly GCF_000364645.1). Taxonomy (NCBI): domain Bacteria; kingdom Pseudomonadati; phylum Pseudomonadota; class Gammaproteobacteria; order Lysobacterales; family Lysobacteraceae; genus Xanthomonas; species Xanthomonas sp. SHU 308. The sequence goes on from NZ_AQOK01000104.1 coordinate 14,245, forward strand.
GCCCAGCCACAGCGGCAACAGCACGATGGCCGGCGCACGCACGTAGTCGAACAGCACCGCCACCCAATAGAAGAAGCGCACCGGACGCCGGCCCCACACCACGCAGAACGCGCCCATCAGCGCGGCGATGGCCCCGGACGCGCCGAGACCGGCCCCGGCCTCGCCCCAACGCCAGCACAGGCTGGCCGCGCTGGCGCCGAACGCGCCGAGCAGGTACACCGCCAGGAACCGCCAGCCGCCGATCGCGCCTTCCAGCAGCGTGCCCAGCGCCAGCAGGAACAGCATGTTGCCGATCAGATGCATGGCGTCGGCGTGCAGGAACGCGGCGCTGAGCATGCGCGCCGGCGCCCATTCCGAGCTGCGCTGCACATGGCGCAGGGTGAACACGCGCTGCAGCAGCGCGTCGTAACGCGCGCGCAGCGGCGTCCACGCCTGCTGTGCATCGGCATCGGCGAAGGCGCTGCCGTCGCGCATGGCCTGCACGAAGCGCACGTCGTGCACGGTGGCGGCGCCGACGAAGGCCGACCGCTCCGCCGCCGGTACCTGCTGCAGTTGCGCCAGCGCCTCGCGCTGACCGCTTCGTTCCAGATGGCGCGCGTAGGCCGGCGCTTCCAGCGCACCGAGACCGGAGTCCAGGTAGTAGCGCTGCGCCTGCCGCAGCGGCGCCGCGTCGGGGCGCTGCCAGCCCGCGTACACCGCGATGTTGAGCAGGATCAGCAGCAGCGTGACCAACGGAAAATTGTCCCGCGACAGCGGCTTGTGCAGCGGCAGGATTAACATCGGGCGACGTCCATGTGCGGGGCGGCGCCAGCTTCGGCGATCGCCTGCGGGTGCGCAAGCCGCAGCCACGCGCTAGCATCGCCACCCCGCTCCACCGCAGTCGTACCGATGAGCCGTTGGCGTCCCCCTGCCGAAAAAAGCACCGCCCTGATCACCCCGGAAGGCCATGCCCGGCTCAAGGCCGAGCTGGAGGAACTGTGGCGGGTGCGCCGCCCGGAAGTGGTCAAGGCGCTGGCCGCGGCAGCGGCCGAGGGCGACCGCTCGGAGAACGCCGAGTACACCTACCGCAAGAAGCAACTAGGCGAGATCGACCGCCGCGTGCGCTACCTGAGCAAGCGCCTGGAAGCGCTGCGCGTGGTCGCCGAGGCACCGTCCGACCCGCAGGCGGTGTTCTTCGGCGCGCACATCGAACTGGAGGATGCCGACAGCGGCGAACTGCGCCGCTACCGCATCGTCGGCCCGGACGAGACCGACGCGGCGCGCGGCTGGATCAGCATCGATTCGCCACTGGCGCGTGCGCTGCTGAAGAAGCGCGTCGACGACGAAGTGGAAGCGCAGCTGCCCGGCGGCCGCCACAGCTTCGTGGTGGTGGCGGTGGACTACGCCGCGCAGTGAGCGCGCGGCGCCAGGGCGCCACGCGTGCCGCCGACTGCGGCCTCAGAGCACCCGCAGATCGAGTGACTTTGCCGACGACGCCTGCGCCGGCAACGCATCGCCGAACAGGTCATGCTCGTCGCTGTCGGTGATCTCCACCTGCACCAGATCGCCCGGCTTCAGCCCAAGCTCGCCGCCGTTCTGGATATGTACCAGGCCATCGATCTCCGGCGCATCGGCCTTGGAGCGCGCCACCGCGATGCCGTCCTCCAGCAGATCGACCAGGCACTCCTGCACCGTGCCGATCTTGGCTTCCAGGCGCGCGGCGGAAATCGCCGCCTGCCGCTCCATGAAGCGCGCCAGCCGCTCCTGCTTGAGTTCCTCCGGCACCGGATCCGGCAGCGCATTGGCGCTGGCACCTTCCACCGGTGAATAGGCGAAGGCACCGACGCGGTCGAGCTGCGCGGCGTCCAGGAACTCCAGCAACTGCTCGAACTCGGCGTCGGTCTCGCCGGGGAAGCCGACGATGAAGGTCGAACGCAGGGTGATTTCCGGACACAGCGCACGCCAGCGCTGCACGCGCTCCAGGGTGCGCTCCACCGCGCCCGGCCGCTTCATCAACTTGAGGATGCGCGGGCTGGCGTGCTGGAACGGGATGTCCAGGTACGGCAGCAACTTGCCCTCGGCCATCAGCGGGATCACGTCGTCCACGTGCGGATACGGATACACGTAGTGCAGGCGCGCCCACGCGCCCAGTTCCGACAGACCCTCGCACAGCGCCTTCATCCGCGTCTGATAGCTGCGGCCGCGCCACTCGCGCTCGGCGTACTTCAGGTCCACGCCGTAGGCCGAGGTGTCCTGCGACACCACCAGCAACTCGCGCACCCCGCCCTTGACCAGGCGTTCGGCCTCGCGCAGCACCTCGTCGACCGGGCGCGACACCAGGTCGCCGCGCATCGACGGAATGATGCAGAAGCTGCAGCGGTGATTGCAGCCTTCGGAAATCTTCAGGTAGGCGTAGTGCCGCGGGGTCAGCTTGACGCCGATGTCGTCCTCGTTGCTGCCACGGCCGCGCGGCAGCAGGTCCACGAACGGATCGTGACGCGGCGGCAGCGCCGCATGCACCGCTTCCATCACGCTCTGGTAGTCCTGCGGGCCGGACACCGCCAGCACGTCCGGATAGGCCGCGCGGATCTGCTCCGAGCGCTTGCCCAGGCAGCCGGTGACGATGACCTTGCCGTTCTCGGCCATGGCCTCGCCGATCGCCTCCATCGACTCGGCCACGGCCGAATCGATGAAGCCGCAGGTGTTGACCACCACCACGTCGGCCGCGTCGTAGCTGGGCACGATCGCATAGCCCTCCACGCGCAGCTGGGTGAGGATGCGTTCGGAATCGACAAGGGCCTTGGGGCACCCAAGGCTTACCATACCTATACGCGGCTGGCGGGCCGCCTGTGAAGTTGTTTCTGTCATGTGGGGTGAACTGTGAGTGGTCTTGTCTATAGCTACATGCGCTTTTCCGACCCAAGCCAGGCAGCCGGCCATAGCCGCGAGCGCCAGGAGGCGTACGCGTCAAAATGGGCGGCAGAACACGGTCTGCAGCTGGACAATAAGCTCACGGTGCTGGATGAAGGCTTGTCAGCCTATCACCAGCGGCACGTGACGTCAGGAGCTCTCGGGGCGTTTCTGGCGGCGGTACAGGCCGGGCGGATCGAGGCGGGATCGGTGCTGGTGGTCGAAGGGCTCGACCGGCTTTCGCGCGCCGAGCCGATCCAGGCCCAGGCGCAACTGGCCCAGATTGTAAATGCCGGCATCACGGTAGTCACCGCCAGCGACGGCAAGACTTACAGCAGGGAGCGGCTCAAGGCGAACCCCATGGACCTCGTCTACAGCCTCTTGCTGATGATCCGCGCCCACGAAGAAAGCGACACCAAGAGCAAGCGGGTCAAGGCGAGCATACGCTGGTTGTGCGAGGGATGGCAGGCCGGGACGTATCGCGGCCGGATCCGCCAGGGGCACGATCCCGAATGGCTGCGCGAAGTGCCAGGCGGGCCTAACAACGGTTGGGAACTAGGGCCTGTTAACACTAATTGCGCGCAGGCGGCTCTC
>NZ_AQOK01000105.1:0-1923 GCF_000364645.1 Xanthomonas sp. SHU 308
CCGGCCGCGACAGCCGCGGCCACCGCTTCCTCCACGACGCGCCGGTGCCGCTGGCGCAGCCGGGCGACTACGTGGCCGCGCTGCAGGCCGCGCAGGTGCTGGTGGACCCGGACGTGCGCCGCGCGCACATCGTCGCCGAGGTCGAGCAGGCCGCGCGCGAGGCCGGCGGCAGCGCGCGCATTGCCGCCGACAACCTGGAGCAGGTGGTGAACCTGGTCGAATGGCCGTCGGCGGTGCTGTGCAGGTTCGAGCCGGCGTTCCTGGCGGTGCCGCAGGAAGCGCTGATCGAGACCATGGAGAGCAACCAGAAGTTCTTCCCGGTGCTGGACGCCGGCGGCAAGCTCACCGAGCATTTCATCGGCATCGCCAACATCGTCTCGCGCGACGTCGCCGAAGTGGCCAAGGGCTACGAGCGGGTGATCCGCCCGCGCTTCGCCGACGCCAAGTTCTTCTTCGACGAAGACCTCAAGCAGGGCCTGCAGGCGATGGGCGCCGGCCTGGCCAGCGTCACCTACCAGGCCAAGCTCGGCAGCATTGCCGACAAGGTGCAGCGCGTGGCCGCGCTGGCCGAAGCGATCGCCGCGCAGGTCGGCGTGGATCCGGCGCAGGCGCGCCGCGCCGCCGAACTGAGCAAGAACGACCTGCAGTCGCGCATGGTCAACGAGTTCCCGGAACTGCAGGGCATCGCCGGCCGCCACTACGCGCTCGCCGCGGGCGAGCCGAGCGAGATCGCCCTGGCGATCGACGAGGCCTACCAGCCGCGCTTCGCCGGCGACGACATCGCGCTGTCGCCACTGGGCAAGGTGCTGGCGATCGCCGAACGCCTGGATACGCTGGCCGGCGGGTTCGCCGCGGGGTTGAAGCCCACGGGCAACAAGGATCCGTTCGCGCTGCGGCGCAATGCGCTGGGGTTGGCGCGGACGGTGATTGAGAGTGGGTTTGATGTAGATCTGAAGGAGCTGCTCTTCATCGCTTATGCCGAAGTAAACAAAGACATTGCGAGTGCGCTTGCAGAACAGAGAACTCAAGCAGCCGTTGTAGCCGCTAAGAAGGGCGTAAAGCTAGAGCTGTCCCAGGAAGGAACTTCAGAGTTCTCAAGCAGCGAAATCGAAGCTCTCTTCGACTTCATCCTCGACCGCCTGCGCGGCTACTACTCCGACAAGGGCGTGCCAGCAACGCAGTTCAACGCGGTGGCCGCGCTGTTCTCGGTCGCGGCTGAAGCCGCTCCTACGACAGCGGCAACAACGGCGGCGCTCGGCTCGCTGTACGACTTCGACCGCCGCATCGACGCGATCGGCACCTTTGCCGCGTTGCCGGAGGCCGAGGCGCTGGCCGCGGCCAACAAGCGCATCCGCAACATCCTGCGCAAGGCCGAGGGCGAGATTCCGGCGCAGGTCGACGCGGGCCTGCTGCGCGAGCCGGCCGAGCGCGCGCTGGCCGAAGCGGTGGAAGCGGCGATCGCCGAGACCGACGGCGCGCTGCGCCAGCACGATTACGTCACCGTGCTGAACTTCCTGGCGCGGCTGCGTCCGCAGGTAGACGCGTTCTTCGACGGCGTGATGGTCAACGCCGACGACCCGGCGCTGCGCCGCAATCGCCTAGCCCTGCTCAAGCGCCTGGGCGAGCGTCTCGGCAGCGTCGCGGCGATCGAGCACCTGTCGGCGTAAGCAGCACAAGCGTCGAACCAGAGACGGGCCGCCTTGCGCGGCCCGTTCTCTTTTTTCAGGTAGAACTCCTGCGGCAATGCGCGGCGCCAATGGCTTCGGCACACCGCAATGCGTCGGGACTGAAGTCCCTCCCACAGTGCAAGCTCCCTGCTGCCCACACGCCCTGCAGGCGCGTTCGCTTGCGTCCTTCACAACAAGCGTGTGCAAGCGCCCGCCCTAAGCCCCTCTCCCCTCGGGAGAGGGGTTGGGGTGAGGG
>NZ_AQOK01000106.1:0-8150 GCF_000364645.1 Xanthomonas sp. SHU 308
TGCCGCGGCACTGGCCGCCGTGGCGGCGCCGTTGTCGGCACCGCTGCCGGTGGAGGGCACGCCCGACGAAGAGGCGACGATCGCGCGGCCTATGCAGGAACAGGTACGCGTGCGTGCCGACCTGCTCGATCGCCTGGTCAACCACGCTGGCGAAGTGGCGATCTACCGCTCGCGGCTGGAGCAGCAGCTGGGCGCGTTCCGCGGCGCGATGGCCGAACTGGACCGCACCAACGCGCGTCTGCGCGACCAGCTGCGGCGCCTGGATCTGGAAACCGAGGCGCAGATCGTCGCCCGCTACCAGCGCGAACAGGACCAGACCGAGCAGAGCTTCGATCCGCTGGAACTGGACCGCTTCTCCACGCTGCAACAGCTCAGCCGCGCGCTCAACGAGTCCGCGGCCGACCTGGGCGGCCTGCAGGGCGTGCTCGACGACCTGGCGCGGCAGTACGACGGTCTGCTGCAGCAGCAGTCGCGCGTCAGTTCGGAATTGCAGGACGGGCTGATGCGCGCGCGCATGGTGCCGTTCGACGGCCTGGTGCCACGGCTGCGGCGCGTGGTGCGCCAGGCCGCCAGCGAGACCGGCAAGCAGGTGCACCTGAGCCTGGAAGGCACCCACGGCGAACTCGACCGCAACGTGCTCGACCGCATGGTCGCGCCGCTGGAACACATGCTGCGCAACTCGGTCGCGCATGGCCTGGAGGCGCCGGAACAGCGGCGTGCCGCGGGCAAGGCGGAGGAGGGCAACATCGCCATCCGCCTGCGCCGCGAGGGATCGGAAATCGTGCTGGAAGTGGCCGACGACGGCGCCGGGCTCGACCGCGAAGCGATCCGCCGCCGCGCCGAGCAGCGCGGGCTGATCGCCGCCGACGCGGTGCTGTCCGACGACGAACTGGATGCGCTGATCTTCGCGCCCGGGTTCAGCACCTACGACCAGGTCAGCCAGCTGGCCGGCCGCGGCGTCGGCATGGACGTGGTACGCAACGAAGTGCGCCAGCTCGGCGGCTCGGTGGACATCCACTCGGTGCGCGGCCAGGGCGTCACCTTCACCCTGCGCCTGCCGCAGACCCTGGCGGTGACCCAGGCGGTGTTCGTGCAGATCGGCGAGACCACCTTCGCGGTGCCGGTGGCGTCGGTCAGCGGCATCGGCCGCATCGGCCGCGAGCGTTTCGAGGCCGGCACCGGCGGCTACCGCTACAGCGGCGAGGAATATGCGCTGCACGACCTCGGCTCGCTGGTCGGGCAGGCGCCAGCACGCGCCGAAGGCCAGGCGCAGGTGCCGCTGCTGCTGGTGCGCGCGGGCGACCTGCGCGCGGCGGTGGCGATCGACCAGGTGCTCGGCAACCGCGAAATCGTGGTCAAGCCGGTCGGCCTGCAGATCGCCTCGGTGCCCGGCATCTACGGCGCCACCATCACCGGCGACGGCCGCGTGGTGGTGATCCTCGACATCGCCCCGCTGGTGCGCCGCTTCCTGGCGCAGCCGTTGCGGCCGGTGGTGGAGGCCGCGCCGACCGAACAGCGGCGCGTGCCGCTGGTGATGGTGGTCGACGACTCGCTGACCATGCGCAAGGTCACCGGCCGCGTACTGGAGCGGCACAACTTCGACGTGGTGTCCGCGCGCGACGGCGTCGAGGCGCTGGAGCGCCTGGAAGAGCGTGTGCCCGACCTGATGCTGCTGGACATCGAGATGCCGCGCATGGACGGCTACGAACTGGCGACCGCCATGCGCGCCGATCCGCGTTACGCCGCCGTGCCGATCGTGATGATCACCTCGCGCAGCGGCGAGAAGCACCGCCAGCGCGCCTTCGAACTGGGCGTGCAGCGCTATCTCGGCAAGCCCTACCAAGAGTTGGATCTGATGCGCAACGTCTACGACTTGCTGGGGATCGCCCGTGTTCGCGAATGACGGCGACGCCACCTCCACGCCGGTCGCATTGCTGGCCCGTCCCGGCAAGGCGCGCGAGCGCCTGCGCGAAGCGCTGCACCTGGTCGGCGCGGCGATCGTGCTGGAAGACGACCCGGGCGCGATCGACGCGCAGACCCTGGCCGATGCCGCCCCCAGCGCGGTGCTGATCGCGCTGGAACCGGCGATCGAGGACGCACTGGAGCGGCTGGATGCGGCGCTGGCGCTGCCCGGCGTCACCGTGATCTTCGACGAGGCCGAGCTGGCCTCGCGCCGCGAGGGTTGGGAAGCGCAGCGCTGGGCGCGGCATCTTGCGGCCAAGCTGCAAGGCCATCAGGACGTGCTGCCGCCCGGCCGCGAGACCGAGACCGGCCTGCAGCCGGAGCCGGGCCTGCCGGCGACACCGGCGCAGTTGCACGACGACGCACCGATCGGCCTGCACGTCGACGAAGCCGCCGGCTTCGCCGAGGCCGCGCCGGAAGACGGCATGTATGCCTGGCACCCGCCGGCGGACGTCGCGCCCGGTTTCGAGGACCTGCAATTCGCACGCGCCGAAGCCGCTGCCAGCGAAGTGTCTGCCGCGCCGGCTGCACCGCAGGCCGATACCACACCGGCTGCGTCCACAACCGCACCCGCGGCGCTGCCAGCCACTGCCTGGTCGCTGGTCGACGACGACGCGCACTTGCTCGCCGCTGCGCCGCGCGCGCCGCAGCATATCCCGCAGTTCTCCACCGAAGGCCTGTCGCTGGTCGCGCTGGAGTCCGAAGAGCCCGCGGCCACGAGCGGCGCCGGTGCAGGCGCCGCCGCACGCGGCGCGGTGCTGGTGATGGCCGGCATCGGCGGCCCCGACGCGATCCGCCGCCTGCTCGCCGCACTGCCGGAGAACTTCCCGCTGCCGCTGCTGGTGCAGTTGCGCCTGGATGGCGGCCGCTACGGCAACCTGGTCAAGCAGATCGCCCGCGTGTCCGCGCTGCCGGTGCTGCTGGCCGAGGCCGGCGAGCCGGTCGTTCCCGGCAACGTCTACATCCTGCCCGACGATGTCGGCGTGCACGGCACCGCCGGCCTGCGCTTCGTCGCCCGGGACGCCGGGGCCTCCGTGGTCGCCGGCCTGCCGGCCGCGCACAGCGCGGTGCTGCTGCTCAGCGGCAGCGATCCGCAGCAGGTGGATGCGGTGCTGGCGCTGGCCGCGCAGGGCGCCTGGGTGGCCGGGCAATCCGGCGACGGCTGCTACGACCCCGCCGCTGGCGCGCACCTGATCCTGCAGGGCCATCCCGGCGGCGATCCGGCGCAACTGGCCCAGGCCTTGACCGCGCGGTGGAGCGGCTGAGCGAGGCGGCACACGCCATTCATCGCTGCGCCCGCATCGTGCGTTTTTTCCGCTTCCAGGACGAAGTCACTCCATGAGCAGCTACGCCAGCAACGACGAAATCCGCGGTGTCCTCATCCTGGCCGGCAGCGAGCGCGTGCTGCTGCCCAACGCCACCATCGCCGAAGTGATGTCGCGCGTGCCGGTCGAACCGCTGCCCGACGCACCACACTGGCTGCTTGGCCAGATCGCCTGGTACGGCTGGAAAGTGCCGCTGGTCTCCTTCGCCCGCCTGACCGGCCTGGGCGCCGAGATCGTCGCCGCCAACAACAAGATCGTCGTGCTCAAGGCCCTGGGCGGCAACCCCGACCTGCCGTACGTCGCACTGCTCACCCAATCCTTCCCGCAACTGATCTCCGTCCCCCGCGACGGCCTGCTCGCCGACGCCTCCGAAGAAACCCTCCCGCCGGGCGTGCACATGCGTGTGCTGCTGGGCGAACAGAGCGCCTTGCTGCCGGATCTGGAGGCGATCGAGGGGATGGTGGTGGAGCGGTTTGCGGCGGTCAGCTAGATCTGTAGCAGTCTTGCAACGGCCTTGCTTCTGACTGCGTACCGCAACCATCCTGGCCGATGCTATGCGCGCTTGAGCGAAAGCCGCAGCGGCTTGTTGCCAGTGGATAGGGCCATCGTCTAGCATCGCTTCTCGTAATGACAAGGATTGTCGTATGCGCAACGTGCGTGCACCCGTTCGCTGTATTGCGTCGCTCAGGGATGATGCGACTGCCCACTCTCGGGTATCCCACCTGTCTGGTTCTTCAATGTTACCGCCGAGCCTGTGGCGGCCATTGGCGGCGCGCTGTCGTGCGCTGGTCGGCGTTCGGCTGGGTAAACAGCCAACGACCCCTGATTCGATTGGATTGATGAACTTCTTGCAAGGACGCGCAATGACTACGGTGCATCACGCCCCATCCTCCATCCGTGCCACCCGCTTTGCGCTGGTAGTGGCTCTGTTCTTTTTGTTCGTCGGTTCGGCGTTTGCCGTAACAGAAGGACCGAAGCAGAAGTTCGTCGTCCGCGATGCCGAGGGAATTGATCGCGGCACCTACGACACCCAGTCGGAGGCGGAAGCGGCGATCAAGGCGATTCCGGGGCCCCAGTATTCGGAGGATGCCTACCAGTATGTCGACACCATTAAGGACACGAAGCTTCGTGATGACGGAGTCTCGCTGATCACGTACTGGATGGGCAACGAGAAGGCAAAAGACGAAGATTGGATTTACATCGCCGGGACGACTAAGGTCCTCACCGAAGCGGAGGCCGTGGCGTCGCTGGTGCAGCAGTTGAGTGAACAGGCGCCCCAATGTGGAACTGCATCCGCCACGCCGCAGGGCGGATGGGTTGCGGGAGCAGGCCCATACCCAGAGTACGACATGGGGGCGGAAATGCAAACGAGGTACTACAGCGTGGTCGTCTTTTTCGACGACTGCAGCGGTACCTACGGCTACACCAGCTCCATCGCCCGATCCCGGCGGAGCGAATGCCCCAAGCCCCACACCAACTGGTACATCAGCGACCAAGGCTGCACGAACAATGAGATCTTCGCGACCATCGAAGTCATCACCCTGCAGTGCGGAGACGAGCAAGGCCAAGGAGCTAGCACAGTTGGCGGCGGCAACTCGGGTATGGTGGGCAACCCCTGCGACGTCAAGACCGGCGAGAAATTCCAGGCCGAGCGCGATCTCGATCTGGGCTGGATCACCCTGACGCGTTACTACCACTCGGGTATCGCACTGAATACCGGTGGTTTCGGCCCTGGCTGGACCTTCTCGCACAGTCTGCACCTGACCATCCAGGGCGATACGCTGGGCCTGATCGAGGGTAGCGGCTATGCCGTTCCGTTCCGCAAGATGGGAGCCGAGTATCGCGCGGCCAATGCCTCGGACGAACGCATCGTTGCCAATGGCGACCAGTGGCTGCTGTATCGCCAGGATGCCATCTACACCTTCGATGCCAAGGGCAAGCTGGTCTCGCGCATGGCCGAGGATGGCAGCGGGTGGGTGTACGGCTACAACACACGTGGGCGCTTGCAGAGCATCGCCTCGCTGCAGGGGCGCTCCATCGAACTGGTGTATGCCGACGACAACGACGACGCGCTCATCACCGGCATCGTCTCAGGTGGAGTGCAATTAGCCAGTTACGGCTACGATCAGCAGCGCCTTGCCAGCGTCACCTATGCCGATGGCAAAAGTCGGATCTATCACTATGAAGACACGCGCTTCCCGCGCCATCTGACCGGTGTGACCACGGAGGACGGCCAGCGCTTCAGCACCTTCGCCTACGACGAGGTCGGCCGTGCGACCTCCAGCCAGCACGCCGGTGGCATCGACGGCATCACCCTGGCGTACTCGGCTGCCGGTACTCGCGTCACCGATGCGCTGGGCGATGTCAACGATTACACGATGACCGAGGCGGGTGGTGCCTCGCCGAAGGTCGCCACCGTCGCCAGGACCGACGGGACGCTGCAGTACAGCTACAACGACCAGTCCAGCGACTTCCGCCGCCGGCTCAGCAGCGTCACCGATCGCCGTGGCATCCAGACCCAGCACAGCTACGCCGAAGCGACCGAGAACGGTGTCGCGGTGAACATCCACACCGTGCGCGAGGCGATCGGGCAACCGCAGGAGCGCACCACGACGACGCGCACCGCGGCTGGCAGCAATCGCCTGCTGTCGGTGCAGACCGGCGGACGCACCGTGTCCTACAGCTATAACGATCGCCTGCAGCCGGTGCAGATGACGAGCAGCGACACGGCTTTAGGCAAGCAGCGCACTATCACCTACAGCTACTGCGAAGCGTCCGACGTAGCCGCGACCGACAGCACCTGCCCGATCCTGGGCCTGCCCAAGTCGGTCGACGGCGCGCGCACCGACGTCAACGACCTCACCAGCTTTACGTATTACCCCACCGACGACAGCACCTGCGCCACGTCCCCGACCACCTGTCCGCACCGCAAGGGCGACCTGTGGAAGGTGACCAACGCGCTTGGCCAGGTCACCGAGTACCTGGCCTACGACGGCGCTGGCCGCGTGCTGTCGGTGAAGGACGCCAATGGTGTGGTCACCGACTACACCTACCATCCGCGCGGCTGGCTGACTGCCAGCAAGGTGCGCGGGTCCGACGACAGCAGCGAGAGCGACGATCGCATCACCGCGATCGACTACTGGCCGACTGGTCTGGTCAAGCAGGTGACGCAGCCCGATGGCGCGTTCACGCGCTTCACCTACGACGCCGCGCACCGGCTGACGGATATCGCCGACAACGCCGGCAACACGATCCACTACACCCTGGACAACGCCGGCAACCGATTCAAGGAAGACACCAAGGACGCCTCGGGCACGCTCAAGCGCACGCTCTCGCGGGTATACAACCAGCTCGGCCAATTGGCGACGCAGGCCACCGCGCAGGGCGATCCGACCGACTTCGGCTACGACGCCAACGGGAACACCAAGACCGTCACCGACGCGCTCGGGCATGCCACCCAGAACGACTACGACCCGCTCAACCGCCTGGCGCGGACGCTGCAGGACGTGGGCGGCATCGCCGCCGAGACCAAATTCGGCTACGACGCCCTGGACAACGTGACCAAGGTGACCGATCCCAAGGGCCTGGACACTACTTATGCCTACAACGGCCTGGGCGACCTGACCAAGCTCACCAGCCCGGACACCGGCAGCACCACGTACACCTACGACAGCGCCGGCAACCGCGCCACCCAGACCGACGCGCGCAACATCAAGACCAGCTACGGCTACGACGCGCTGAACCGCCTGACCCAGGTCACCTATCCGACCACCAGCCTCAACGTCAGCTACACCTACGACGTCAGTCAGACGACCTGCGCCAGCGGCGAGACCTACGGCATCGGCCGCCTGACCCGGATGCAGGACGGCAGCGGCAGCACCGACTATTGCTACGACCGTTTCGGCGATCTGGTGCGCAAGGTGCAGACCACCAACGGCAAGGTGTTCGTGGTCCGCTACGCGTACACCAAGGCCGGGCAACTGAGCCGCCTGACCTACCCGGATGGGGCGGTGGTGGACTACGTGCGCAACGCCCAGGGCCAGACCACCGAGGTCGGCGTGACTCCGCCTGGCGGCACCCGTCAGGTGCTGCTGAATCAAGCCACCTACTATCCGTTCGGTCCGGTGGCGGGCTGGACCTACGGCAACGGCCGTCCGATGCAGCGCGTGCTGGACCAGGACTATCGCCCGTTGGCGGTCAACGACACCCGCAGCGATGGTCTGGCCGTGGGCTTTGCCTTCGACCCGGTCGGCAACCTCAGCGCACTGACCGCACCGGGCAACACCGCGCCGGTCATCAAGCTGGACTACGATCCGCTGGGCCGGCTGACCGCGTTCAAGGACGGCCCGACCGATACGGTGATCGACGGCTATACCTACGACGCCACCGGCAACCGCCTCAGCGCCAAGGTCAACACCACCACGCAGACCTACAGCTATCCGACCACCAGCCACCGCCTCAGCAGCGTGGCCGGCACCGCACGCAGCTACGATGCGGCTGGCAACACCACGGCCATCGGCGGCACCGCCGTGCAGTACGTGTATGGCGCCAACGGCCGGCTCTCCCAGGTCAATCGCAATGGCGCCAAGGTGGCGAACTACGCCTACAACGGCCGCGGCGAGCAGGTGCGGCGGGTGGGCAAGACCAACGTCTACACGCTGTACGACGAGAGCGGCCATTGGATGGGGGACTACGACGCCAACGGTGCGGTCGTGCAGCAGGCGATCTGGCTGGACGACCTGCCGGTCGGCGTGCTGGCCAAGACCACGCTGCGCTACGTGCAGCCGGACCACCTGGGCACGCCGCGCGCGGTGATCGACCCGGTCCGCGACGTGGCGATCTGGCGCTGGGACCTGAAAGGGG
>NZ_AQOK01000107.1:0-24060 GCF_000364645.1 Xanthomonas sp. SHU 308
CTCCAGGTCGTGGCAGGTTGTTCGAGGTGCCCTGAAGTTCCTCCCACAAGGAGCGCCCTGAGGGGAGCGCTGTCGTCAGCTTCTCTGCGGCAGACCGGGGTTCGCGCAGTCGTCGCCTGGACGATGCGCCCACATGGCGATGGTGGCGTGTGCCGGCGATCCCGCTGTCATGCACGAACTCAAGCGTTCGACCGACACATCTCGCCGCGTTCGAAGACGCGCGGCGCGCCTGAACCGCAGCCGCGCGGTTCACGGCCGCGCGATCCTTTTTTAACAAATCCTGTGACACCGTGGCCGCGTCCCATCACGCAGGAAGCCACGCGATGAACAGTGACAAGCGCGCCGATTTCTCGGCGGTCACCGCCAAGGTGGACACCACCGCCGACGTCGTACAGAAGGCGGATTTTTCCGCCGTGCAGAGCAAGGTCGACAGCACCGCCGAGCAGGTGCAGCAGGTGTACGTGGTCAAGCCTGGCGATTCGTTATCCAAGATCGCCAAGCTGCATTACGGCGACGGCAACGCCTGGACGCGCATCTTCGAGGCCAACCGCGACGTGCTGGCCGACCCCGACAAGATCTATCCCGGCCAGACCCTCAAGCTGCCGGCCGGCGCCTGAGGCGTCGCCACCACCCCCTTTCGTTATTCCGACAGGAGTCCCCACCGATGAAGACCCGCTCGATCTCCGCGTTTTCGCCCCTGATGATCGCCCTGGTCGGCGCGTTGGCGCTGGCCGGCTGCAAGAAGCAGGAGCAGCAACAGACCGTGTCGCCCGATCCCACCTCGTCCGCGCCGACCGAGCAGATGCCGGGTCCGGCCGCAGCCCCGGCGGAGCAGCCGGCGCCGGCCGCCGCAGGCGCCAATGCGGTGAACGTGGCCGCCGTCGCTGTCGGCAACACTGCCGCCGCGGACAAGTCCGTCGCGCCGATGACCACGCTCGCCAGCAAGGACAAGATCATCGTTTCGGTCAAGACCGAGGGCTCGGCGACCAATGCCAATGTCGGCGCCAAGCTGGTGTTCCAGGACGGCCAGACCGCCGGCGAGCGCACCGAGACGCTCAATACCAGCGGTGCCGACACCACCAACTTCGAGTTCACCAATCCCAAGGGCTGGCCGGCTGGCCAGTACAAGGCCGAGGTCACCGTGAACGGCCAGGCGGCGGGCACGCCGCAGACGTTCGAGGTGAAGTGATCCAGGGCTGAGGCCCGATCACGGGTCGCACGCGCCGCCTCTCTCCCGGCACGTGCGACACGCTGGCGCAGCCGCGAGGCTGCGCCTTTTTTATACGTGGCCCGATGCTCCGACAGCACTGCCGATGCGCCGAAGGAAGAAGGTGTGGGGGGCTTCAGGACACTCCCATAGCCCGGAAACCCGTCATAGGAGCGGCTTCGGCCGCGACCGGCCTTACCGGGAACGTCCGTCGCGGCTGCAGCCGCTCCTGCCACGGAGGCGCAAGTTGCATCCGGGAGATCAGCGGCGCTCTTCCATCCCGACGCACGTCCTGGACGATGCCTTGCCGTCCACTCGGCGGCGTCTGCGCGCACCACCGCTGGCCAGCACCGCGCAGCCGCGCACGGCGATCAGTGATGCGCGTGCAGATCCAGCATGCGCCCACCCACCACCACCTGGCGCAGGCGCAGGTCGCTGTCCAGCACCACCAGGTCGGCGCGGGCGTCGGGGGCGATGTGGCCGCGGTCGCCGAGGCCCAGGTAGTCGGCCGGGAAGGTGGACACGCGCTGTGCGGCATCGGCCAGTTCCAGGCCCGCCTGCACCAGGTTGCGCAACGCCTGATCCATGGTCAGTGCGCTGCCGGCCAGCGAGCCGCTGGCCAGGCGCACGCAGCCGCCGCACTTGTGCACGCGCTGCTCGCCCAGTGCGTATTCGCCGTCGGGCATGCCGGTGGCGGCGGTGGCGTCGGTCACCGCGTACAGGCGCGGGATCGCGCGCGCGGCGAGGCGAATCACGCCGGGATGCACATGCTGCAGGTCGGGAATGAGTTCGGCGTACTGCGCATGCGCCAGCGCCGCGGCGGCGATGCCGGGGCGATAGTGGTCCACGCCGGTCATGCCGTTGAACAGGTGGGTGAAGCCGGCCGCGCCGGCCTGCAGGGCCGCCACGCCGTCCTCGTAGCTGCCGGCGCTGTGGCCGAGCTGCACGCGGATGCCCAGTGCGGTCAGCGCCGGAATCAGCGCGGTGTGCGCACCGATCTCCGGCGCCAGGGTCAGTACCCGGATTGGCGCCAGCGCCTGCCACTGCTGGACCTGGGCGAGGCTGGCCTCGATCGTGCGGTCGGGTTGCGCGCCCAGCCGCTGCGGGCTGATGAAGGGGCCCTCCAGGTGCACGCCGACGATGCAGGCGGCGTCGACATCGGGCGCGGCCATGGCCGCGGCGACGCCGCGCAGTGCGTGCGCGATCTCCTCGACGCCGGCGGTCATGGTGGTCGCCAGCAGGGTGGTGGTGCCGAAGCGCAGGTGGGCGCGGGCGATGCGCCGCGCCGCGTCGCCGCCCTGCATCAGGTCCACGCCGGCGGCGCCGTGCACGTGCAGGTCGACGAAGCCCGGCAGGATCAGCGGCAATTGCGGATCGTCGCCGCCACTGTGGTCGTCCACCTGCAGCCGGCGCACGTGGGTGTCGAAGTGGACGTGGCCGCGACGCCAGCCCAGCGGGGTGAGCAGGCGGCCATGCAGGGAACGCGTATCGGTCATGGCGCGGGCTCGGCGACGATCACCTCGATGCCCAGCCGCTGCAGCCCCTCGCGGGTGGCCTCGTCGATGCCGGCGTCGGTGATGATGGCGTGGATCTGGTCCAGGCGGGCGATGCGGTGCAGGCTGACCCGGCCGAACTTGGAGGCGTCGGTCAGCACCACGATGCGCCGCGCGCGCTCGACCATGCGGTGGTTGAGCCGCGCTTCGGCCTCGTCGTGGGTGGTCAGGCCGAACTGCAGGTCCAGGCCGTCCACGCCCAGGAACAGCGTGTCGAAACCGTAGGCGTTGAGGCTGGCCTCGGCCTGGCTGCCCTGCAGCGACAGCGACTGCTGGCGCAACTGGCCGCCGGTGAGCAGCACGTTGATGCCGGGCGCGTTGGCCAGTTCCCAGGCGATGTTGAGGCCGTTGGTCATCACCGTGACGTCGCGGTGCGCGCGCAGGTGCCGGGCCAGGGTCATCGTGGTCGAACCGGAGTCGATGATGATGTTGGCGCCGGGCTGCACCATGCGCGCGGCACAGGCGCCGATCGATTCTTTCAGCGGCAGGTTCAGCGCGTCCTTTTCGTGGATGTCCTGCTCCTGCGGCGGCGTGCGCACCAGCGTGGCGCCGCCGTGGGTGCGGGTGGCCAGGCCCTGCGCCTCGAAATGGTTGAGATCGGCGCGAATGGTCACCGCCGACACGTCGAAGCGTTCGACCAGGTCGGCAACCTGCACCGTGCCATGTTCGAGCAGCGACTGCAGGATCTGCTGGCGGCGGGAGCGGGTGTTGCGCATGGCCATTCTCGGATTCGCGGGCGACCGGGAAGATTAGCCGTTCGCCGCGACGCCGGCAGCCGCTTCGGCGTGTGGCCGGCGCGCGCCGGCGCGGTTGGCGCTGCAGGCGCGGGCGTATTCGCCCAGGCACAGGCCGATGCGGTGCTGGACCAGCGCCGTCGGGGTAGTGGCGAGTTGGCCGGCGCGCACCGCGCGGTACTGCTCGGGCAGGAACTGGCTGAGCAGCACCAGCGGCGGCGCATGCCGTTCCAGGTTGGCGAACAAGGTGTCCACCGCTGCGCGCACCGTCGGCTCGCCCCAGTAGTAGCGGCAGCGGTCGCTGAAGGAATGGCGGCGCAGCAGGCGTTGCGCGGCGGCGTCGCCCGGATAGTAGGACTGCCAATATCCGGGTTGCGCCTGCATCGCCGCGTCCAGCACCTGCGGCAGTTGCGAGCACTGCGCCGCGGGGAGCAGTTCGGCTTCGATCGCGGCCAGCGCGCACAGCGCCTCGCGATAGGCGAAGGTGGCGGCGGGGCCGACCTTGAGGATGGCGAAGTGGTCGCGCACCAGCGCGTGCAGCGCGTCCTCGCGCTGGTAGTCGGTGGAGTGCGCCTCGAACACGATGCGCGGTTGCTGCTCGAGGAAATCGGCCAGCGCGGCGGCGGCGGCCGGGTCGTAGTCGTGCACGCTGCTGTGGTCGAAATCCACGCCCGGCTGCACCACCAGCGCGATCACCCGTTGCCACGCGGCGCGCAGCGGCGGCGTGTCGAAGGCCTGCCGGTGGATGGCCAGGGTCTGCGCGGCCGCGGCCGGCGTGGTCACCTGCAGGCCGCCGGCCAGCGAGGCTTCGCCACCGGGAATCGGCACCTCGGTGCCGATCACGTACACCGGCGGCGGCAGCCCATGTGCGGCGGCGGTGCGCTCGGCGATCTCGGCCAGTTCGGCCGACCGCGCGGCGACGACGGCATCGGGCAGCGGCACCGGGTCGTCGGCGCAGGCCATGCTGCAATCCAGGTGGATCTTGTGGAAGCCCGCGGCGACGTACTGTTCGATCAGCACGCGCGCATGCGTCATGGCCTCGGCGGCCGGCCCCTTCTGCCAGGCGTTCGGGCCCAGGTGATCGCCGCCCAGGATCAGCCGCGCGCGCGGGAAGCCTTCCGTGTCGGCCAGTGCGCCGACGTAGTCGCGGTACTGCGCCGGGGTCATGCCGGTGTAGCCGCCGAACTGGTCGACCTGGTTGGAGGTGGCCTCCACCAGCAGTAGCGTGTCGTGGGCCAGCGCGACCTGCATCGCCGCGCGCAGCACCTGTTCGTTGCTGCAGCAGACGCTGTACAGGCCGACGTTGGCGCCGGCGCGATGGGAGGCGAGCAGGGTCTGCAAGGGCGACATGGACACTCCGGCGGATCAGGAATAGGCGGGATGGCAGGCCAGCAGCGCGGCACCGCGGGCGCCGCCGGCATCGCCGAAGTGCGGTGGCACGATCGGCGGCACCTGCACGCCGGCGAACAGGTGCGCGGCGATGGCGTCGGGCAGTTGCCGGTACAGCGGCGGGTATTGCGACAGCCCGCCGCCGAGCACGATCACGTGCGGGTCCAGCGCCAGCACTACGGCGGCCAGGCTGTGGCCGAGCAGGTCGCGATGGATGTCCAGCGCCTGCTGCGCGCGCGCGTCGCCGGCCTCGGCCAGGGCGATCGCCGCGCTGGCGTCGGCGGCGTCGCTGCCGAGATGGCGCGCGATCGCCGCCACGCCGCTGCCGGACACGTAGCGCTCCACGCAGCCCTGCAGGCCGCAGCCGCAGTCCAGCAGCGGCAGGCGATGGCGCTGCAGCAGGTGCCCGGGCACGCTCCAGTGGCCCCATTCGCCGGCGATGCCGTTGCAGCCCGCGAGCAGGCGGCCTTGCACGCAGAAGCCGCCGCCGGCGCCGGTGCCGAGGATGGCGCCGAACATGCTGGGGTAGCCATCGGCGGCACCGCCGTGCGCCTCGGACAGCGCGAAGCATTGCAGGTCGTTGCCGATGCGCAGCGGACGCGGCAGCCGCGCCTGCAGGTCCTGCGCCACGCACTGGCCGGTCAGCGCCGGCACGTTCGCGCTCAACTGGCGGCCGCTGCGGCGGTCGCGCACGCCGGGCAGGGCGATGCCGAGCGGGCTGTCGTGGTGGCCGAGCGCGGCATCGGCCGCGGCCACCAGCGCCACCACCGCCTGCAGGAAGCCGGCGTAGTCGCCCTGCGGCGTGGCCACGCGGCGCCGCCACAGCACTTGCAGCGCGGCGTCGCAGGCCACGAGTTCGATCTTGGTGCCGCCGACGTCCAGGCCGTAGCAGGTGGGCACGCCAGGCTCAGCCATGGTGGATGGTGACGCCCTGGACCACGCGGTTGACGGTGCCGTCGGGGAACGGGTTGTCCGGGGTCAGGCCGAGCGCGGCCGAACGCTGCAGTGCGAACAGCTGCGCGAAGCCCAGCCACAGCGGCGCCAGCCACGGATCGTCCAGGCCGGCGACGGCGAGCGTGTGGTCGTCGCCGGCACCGATGTCCGCATGCGGGCCGATCGCCAGCACCTGGCCGGCCACGCCATCGCGACGCAGTTCGTCGAGCAGGTCCTGCTCGTAGCGGCGTGCCAGCGGCTGCACGCTGCGCAGCATCACCACCAGGGTGCTGCGGTCGAGCGTGGACTTGGGGCCGTGGCGGAAGCCCAGCGGCGTGTTGGCCAGCGCCAGCACGCGGCCGGCGGTGAGTTCCAGCACCTTCAGCGCGGCCTCGCGCGCCAGCGCTTCCAGCGGGCCGCTGCCGAGATAGATCACCCGCGCGAACGGGCGCTGCGCCAGCGCCGCCACCGCGCCATCCCATTGCGCCAGGCCGCGGTCGGCCAGTTCGGCCAGCCGCTGCAGGCGCGCGCTGCGCGTTTCCCATGGCGCACGGTCGAACACGCTCAGCGCCGCCAGCAGCATGCAGGTCAGGCTGCTGGTCATGGCGAAGGCGCGGTCGCAGCTGGCCGGCGGCATCAGCAGCGTGCAGGTGTCGGTGCGGCCGGCGCCGCGGCGGGCCAGTTCGCCGTCGGCATTGCAGGTGATGTCGAGGAAGCGCGCCTCGTCCACGTCGCTGCGCACGCGCTCCACCGCGGCCACGCTTTCCGGGCTGGAGCCGCTGCGCCCGAACGACACCAGCAGGGTCGGCCGCGCGCGCTGCAGGTACAGCGCCGGATGGGTCAGTAGGCTGGTGGTGTGCACCGCGCGCACCTCGGCCGGCCACTGCGCATTGATCGCGTCGGCCACCATCTCGGCGATGAAGCCGGAACTGCCGGCGCCGGTGAACAGCACGCGCTGGTTCGGATCGGCGAGGCGGTCGCCGAGGAAGGCCTGCAGGCGGTCGCCGGCGTGCGCCAGATCCTGCGCCAGGGTCCGCCACAGCGCCGGCTGCTGGGCGATCTCGCGGGCGGTATCGGCCCCGCCCAGGCGCTGCCAGGCGGATGCATCGGAAAGCGGAAGGAGGTCCATGCGGTGGTTCCTGTTGGGCCAGCGCACCATCCGGCTTTTCTTTCGAAATGTCAAACATCGAAAGAAAAAAGAAAGTATTTACCTGTGCCCAATGTGTTTGCGGATCGCTCGCCCTAAAACGAAAGGTGCAAGTGGATGCCGCTATCGCAAGCCGAATCAGCCGATTATGATGAGATGAAAGCAAAGTCATGCGAGGCAATATCTTTCGTTTTGCCAAAATAAATCTTGTTTTTTGCTTTCAATTTATTGACATCTTTCAAATGCCTGGCCTAGAGTCGGTGCAACGCTTTCGAAACGCCCGGGGAAACGGGTTTGGGGGTCGTGTGGAGAACCGCGTTCGTCGCTCGTCGCTGTTGCCGGCGATCGCGCTGCCGGCTCTGCTGCTGGTGGCGGCCACCGTCGTCGCCGAGCCGGTCGGCAACCTGCGTACGGTCGCCGCCAGCGCCAGCCGCGACGGCGTGCAAGGCTGGGACCTGCAGACCGACCGCGGCGTGCGCCTGCGCATCGAACTGCCGGCGGCCGACATCGTGCGCGTGCAGGCCGGGCGCCACGGCACGCTCACCGGCGCCGGCGACAAGGCCACGCCGATCGTGCTGCCGCAACCCAAGGCCGCGGTACAGGCGCAACTGGAAGACGATGCGCAGGAGCTGCGCGTGCGCACCGACGCGCTGGTGCTGCACGTGCAGCGGCAACCGCTGCGACTGCGCCTGGAGCGGCTGCAGCAGGGCCGCGCGGTCGCGCTGTGGCAGGAACTGCAGCCGCTGGACCTGGACGCCACGCAGAGCGTGCAGGTGCTGTCCTCGCAGGCCGACGAAGCCTATTACGGCGGCGGCCAGCAGAACGGGCGCTTCGAGTTCAAGGGCCGCGAACTGGAAGTGTCGTATTCCGGCGGCTGGGAGGAGGGCGATCGCCCGAGCCCGGCGCCGATGCTGCTCAGCAGCCGCGGCTGGGGCATGCTGCGCAATACCTGGAGCGACGGCAGCTACGACCTGCGCCAGCCCGACCAGGCCACGCTGCTGCACCGCGAAGACCGCTTCGACGCCTACTACTTCGTCGGCGCCGACCTGCCGGCCCTGATCGAGCGCTATACCCGGCTGACCGGCCGCCCGAGCATGCTGGCGCGCTGGTCGCTGTCCTACGGCGATGCCGATTGCTACAACGACGGCGACAACGCCAAGAAGCCCGGCACCGTGCCCGACGGCTGGCACGACGGCCCCACCGGCACCACCCCGGACGTGGTCGACAGCGTGGCGCGGCAATACCGCGAGCACGACATGCCCGGCGGCTGGATCCTGCCCAACGACGGCTACGGCTGCGGCTACACCAGGCTGCCGGAGACCGTGCAGGGCCTGGCCCGCTATGGCTTCCGCACCGGCCTGTGGACCGAGAACGGCGTGGACAAGATCGCCTGGGAAGTCGGCAAGGCCGGCAGCCGCGTGCAGAAGCTCGACGTGGCCTGGACCGGCAAGGGCTACCAGTTCGCGATGGACGCCAACCACCAGGCCTACGACGGCATCCTCGCCAACTCCGATGCGCGCCCGTTCCTGTGGACGGTGATGGGCTGGGCCGGCATCCAGCGCTACGCGGTGGCCTGGACCGGCGACCAGAGCAGCAGCTGGGACTACATCCGCTGGCATGTGCCGACCCTGATCGGCTCCGGCCTGTCCGGCATGGCCTACGCCGCCGGCGATGTCGATGCGATCTTCGGCGGCAGCGCCGAGACCTTCACCCGCGACCTGCAGTGGAAGGCCTTCACCCCGGTGCTGATGGGCATGAGCGGCTGGTCGTCGAACGCGCGCAAGCATCCGTGGTGGTACGACGAGCCGTACCGCAGCATCAACCGCGATTATCTCAAGCTGAAAATGCGCCTGACCCCGTACATGTACGGCCTGGTGCACGATGCCGCGCAGACCGGCGCGCCGCCGGTGCGCGGGCTGATGTGGGAGGACCCACGCGATCCTCACGCACAGGACGAGACCTACAAGAACCAGTTCCTGCTCGGCCGCGACCTGCTGGTGGCGCCGGTTTACCGCAGCCAGGCGGCCAGCCGCGGCTGGCGGCGCGACATCCATCTGCCGGCCGGCGGCTGGATCGACTACTGGGACGGCCGCCGCGTGCAGGCCGGCGCCGACGGTCGCCAGCTCGATCGCCAGGTCGACCTGGCCACGCTGCCGCTGTTCGTGCGTGCCGGCGCGATCCTGCCGATGTACCCGGCGATGCTGTACGACGGCGAGAAGCCGCTGGACGAGGTGACCTTCGACCTGTATCCGCAGGGGGCCTCGCAGTACACGCTGTACGAGGACGACGGCAACACCCGCCGCTACCAGCAGGGCGAGTCCAGCACGCAGGTGGTGCGCATGCAGGCGCCAGCGCAGGGCAGCGGCCCGGTGCAGGTGTGGATCGATCCGGTGCAGGGCCATTACGACGGACAGCTGCCGCAGCGCCGCTATGCCTTGCGCGTGCTCGCGCGGCAGGCGCCGCGGTCGGTGCAGGTCGGCGAACGCGCGCTGCCGACGGTTGCCGACGCCGCGGCCCTCGCCCAGGCCAGCGAAGGCTGGTACTTCGACGCCACGGAGCGCCGCGGCACCGTGCACGTGCGCACCGCTGTGCAGGACATCCGTCAGCCGTTGCAACTGCGGCTGGACTTCCCGGTCGCCGCCGCTGCGGCCGACGACGCCTATCCGCCGGCGCCGGAGCTGGGCCGCGCGCTGCCCGCCGACAGCCTGCTGGTGGTCAACCGCCCGGCCGAGGAACCCGGGCACCCGCTGGAGAACGCCTTCGACGACGACCCGGGCACCTGGTTCCGCAGCGTGCGCAACCAGGCCGTGCGCACCGGCGCGCACGAATGGGTGATCGGTTTCGGCGAGCGCAAGATGATCGACGGCATCGAGCTGGCGCCGCGCAACGACAAGAACTGGAAGCACGGCCAGGTGCGCGACTACGAGGTCTACCTGGGCGACAGCAACGGCGAGTGGGGCGAGCCGGTGGCGCGCGGCCACCTGCGCTTGCAGGAAGGCGTGCAGCGCATCGACTTCCCCGCGCATGCCGGCCGCCTGCTGCGCTTCCGCGTGCTGAGCGTGCAGAACCCCGAGGGCGACGGCGCCGACAGCAACGATCCGATGGTCGTCGCCGCGCAGCGCCGGCCGCGCGCCTTCGATGCGCTGCAGCCGCGCGACGTCGGCCCGATCGCGCTGTCCACCTTCCACATCCTCGAGCACCCGGCGCCGGAACGGCCGGCGCAGCAGCGCTATCTTTCCGAGCTGGCGTTGCCGGCGGCGCTGGCCGGTCGCGTGCGCGCCGACCAGGCCTTCCGCGGCGATGCCGGCATGCGCATGAACGGCCTGCAGTTCCGCCGCGGCCTGGGCGTGGGCGCCGACAGCCGCCTCGACCTGCGCCTGCACGGCGACTGGCGCCTGCTGCGCGCCGACCTGGGCATCGACGACGCCTGCCGCAGCGCTGGCGGCCTGCAGTTCCAGGTCTGGGGCGATGGCCGCCTGCTCTACGACAGCGGCCTGGTCAGCGCGCCCGGCGTAGTCAAGCCCGAACTGGACATCCGCGGCCTGTCCACGCTGAGCCTGCGCACGCTCGGCGCGCAGGGGCCGCAGCCTGCCCAGGTCTGCGCCAACTGGGCCAACGCCGTACTGATCGGTCAGGAGGGCGACACCGCCAGCTTCGTCGCCCCATGACCGCCCCGTAACACCGCTCCTCCCCCGCCTTTCCCGACTGCGGCCGCCTGGCCGTGGCCCGGGAGCGCTTTGCCCGCCGATTCCGCGTTCGCGCCGCACCCTGCCAGGAGAGAACCCCGATGTTGCCCGCCCGTCACCGCCATCCCCGCTGTCGCCCGCTCGCTCCGTTGACCCTGGCCATCGCCGGTGTCCTGCTCACCGCCCTGCAGCCCGCCGCTGCGCAGGACAGTCAGGCCGCCACCGACCTGGCCCGGGTCGAAGTCACCGGCTCCAACATCCGCCGCACCGACGTGGAGACCGCCTCGCCGGTGCAGGTGATCAGCAAGCAGGACATCCAGGCGATGGGCGCGCGCACGCTGCTGCAGGTGCTCGACAACCTGCCCGCGGCACGCCCGGCGCAACAGGACGCGCGCTCGCTGTTCACCGGTTCCGATGGCGCCTCGCAGGCCAACCTGCGCGGCCTCGGCGCGCAGGGCACGCTGGTGCTGTTGAACGGCCGTCGCATGTCGTACTACGGCGCGCCGGCCGGCTTCCAGACCCAGTTCGTCAACATCGATGCGATCCCGGCCGCGGCGATCGAGCGCATGGAAGTGCTCACCGACGGCGCCTCGGCGGTGTACGGCACCGACGCGGTGGCCGGCGTCATCAACGTGATCACCAAGCGCAACTTCCAGGGTGCGGAGATCAATTTCAGCAACGACACCTCCACCCGCATCGACTCCTACGGCGAGCACCAGGCCAGCATCACCGCCGGCTTCGGCGACCTCACCGAGAACCGCTTCAACGTCTACGGCGCGGTCAACGTGTACCGGCGCGATGCGATCCCGCTGCGCGACTTCTACGACAAGCGCCCGGCGCAGTACTACGTCAACAATCCCAACTACCTGACCAACCTGCGCCTGGGCGTGGGCAGCAAGCCAGGCCAGTTCAACCCTGGCAGCTACTTCGCCTTCGACCCGGTCACCGGGCGCCGCGTGCAGGAAGCCGCGCCGGGCTGCCAGAACGTGCTGACCAGCGAGGCCGCCGGCCCGCGCTGCGTGTGGGAAACCTGGTTGAACAACGAGATCGACGCCGGCGCCAAGTCCGAACGCAACACCGCCTACCTCAACGGCACCTTCCTGGTCGGCGCCAGCACCGAACTGTTCGCCGAGGCCACCTACACCGACATCGACCTGCGCGCCAACGGCGGCACTCCGCGCGCGTTCAACACCACCACCGGCAACCCCACCAGCTGGTTCTCGCGCAACACCGGCAACACCGTCAACCAGTTCCTGTATCCGTTCCTCGGGCCCAACAACGAGTACAACCGCGCCAGTCCGCAACTGAAGGCGATGATGGGCGGCGTGGTCGGCCTGCAGTACCTGCTGCAGGACGCCGGCCCCGACTACTTCGGCCAGCGCAACACCGACAAGAGCTACCGCGTGCTCGGTGGCGCGCGCGGCAGCTTCGGCGACTGGAACTGGGAAACCGCCTTCGCCACCGCCGGCACCCACTCGGTCACCTACCAGACCGTCAACGTCAACGTAAAAGGCTTCGAGAAGGCGTTCGGCCCGTTCACCATCGACCCGGGCACCGGCCGGGTGATCATCTCCGACCACCCGGCGTACAGGTTCGGCGAGATCAGCGCCGCCAACGCCGCGCTGATCCGCGAGGCATTCCCCACCTTCGACATCGAATCGTGGACGCGCCTGCACACCCTCGACGGCAAGATCGAAGGCCCGCTGTTCCAACTGCCGGCCGGCGAGATGCGCGCCGCGTTCGGCTTCAACGCCAGCCGCGAGACCTTCTACACCCCCGGCAACCCGGACGCGGCCAACGGCCTGATCACCCAACAGGGCGGCTCCTGGTTCGACGGCAAGCGCAACACCTATGCGCTGTTCGCCGAGACCGTCGCGCCGATCACCGACAAGCTGGAGCTGGATGCCGCGTTGCGCGCCGACAAGTATCCGAACTTCAGCACCAACCTGGCGCCGAAGGTCGGCTTCAAGTACCAGGCCTTCGAGCAGTTGCTGCTGCGCGGCACCTATTCCACCGGCTTCCGCGCGCCGAGCCTGGCCGAGTCCGGCAGCGGCGGCGTCTATGCGCAGCTGGGCGGCTACCGCGACGAGGTGCGCTGCGGCGAGACCAACGCCATCGCCAACCTGCTGCTGCAGTCGCGCCGCAGCGGCGACGTGGATCTGGGCAAGAGCCTGCTCAACGCCGACTGCAGCCGCACCGTGGCGCGCATGACCCAGCCGAACCCGGACCTGAAGCCGGAGAAGGCCAAGATCGCCACGCTCGGCTTCGTCTACGAGCCGGCCAACTGGCTGTCGGTCTCGGCCGACTACTGGTTCATCTATCGCGACAACGAGATCGTCGCCCCGGACTACCGCCGCGCCGGCGACATCACCGCCATGACCCGTTCGCCGATCACCGACAGCGACCGCGCCAATCTCGCGCAGTTGTCGGCGATGTGCGCCGATCCGGCCAGCGGCGTGGCCTGCCCGGGCACGCTGCCGGGCTACAGCGTGGGCAATGTCGCCAGTGTGGTCGGGCAGTACCGCAACCGCGGCAAGACCCTGGTCGACGGCTTCGACATCGACGCGCGCAGCCGCTTCTCGCTCGGCCAGTGGGGCGGGCTGAACATCGGCCTGGCGGCCACCATCGCCAACCGCAACCGCTTCTACATGGACCAGGACAGCGGCTGGTACTACGGCGACGTGGTCGGCTACTACAACAACCCGCGCCTGCGCGCCACGCTCAACGCCGACTGGACCTACCGCCAGGTCACCACCAGCATGTTCGTCAACTACGTCGGCGGCACCAAGTGGGCCACCGACCGGATCGACGCCGAGGACAACAACCCGCAGGCCTGCACTGCCGGCTACCTCAAGCTGCAGCCGAGCAAATGCGATGGCGCGCCGTCGTGGTGGACGGCCAACCTCAGCGTCACCTGGCGCCCGGACGACGCCTGGAACCTGAGCTTCACCGTCAAGAACCTGTTCGACCGCCTGCCGTTCTACGATCCGAACAGCTTCCTGGGCGATTCCAGCGACTACGCCACCATCTTCGGCCGCGGCTACAGCGTGACCATCGGCTACCGCTTCAAGTGAGCGCACGTGCAGCAGCATGCGTGCCGGCCGACGCCGGCGCGCATCCAAGAGGAGACCGCACATCATGAAACGACGCGACTTCATCGCCGCCGGTGCCGCCATCGCCGCCAGCAGCCTGCTGCCGCAGACGCCGGCCTGGGCGCGCAAGCGCACCCTGCGCCTGGCCATGATCGGCACCGGCATGCGCGGTCAGGTGCTGCTGACCGAACTGCTGCGCCGCGACGACGTGGAACTGGTCGCCCTGTGCGACAGCGAGCCGATCATGCTCGGCCGCGCCATGGCCATGGTCGCCAAGGCCGGCAAGCCCGCACCCACCGCCTACGGCCAGGACCGCGACGCCAGCGCCTGGAAGCGCGTGCTGGCGCACAAAGGCCTGGATGGCGTAATCGTGGCCACGCCCTGGGAGTGGCATGCGCCGATGGCAATCGCGGCGATGCAGGCCGGCGTGGCGGTCGGCTGCGAAGTGGTGGCCGGCATCACCCTGCAGGACCACTGGGACGTGCTCAACGCCCAGCTCGCCACCGGCACCCCGTACATGCTGCTGGAGAACGTCTGCTACCGCCGCGACGTGATGGCCGCGCTGCAGATGGTGCGGCAGGGCCTGTTCGGCGAACTGGTGCACCTGCAGGCCGGTTACCAGCACGATCTGCGCGGGGTGAAGTTCAACTCCGGCGACCCGGACCAGCCCTACGACAGCGGCGTGGAGTTCGGCGCCAAGGGCTGGAGCGAAGCGCGCTGGCGTACCGCGCATTCGGTGCAGCGCAACGGCGAGCTGTATCCCAGCCACGGCATCGGCCCGTGCGCGATGTACGCCGGCATCAACCGCGGCAACCGCATCACCCATCTCAACGCCTTCGCCAGCAAGGCCCGCGGCCTGCACGACTACACCGTGGCCAAGAGCGGCGGCAGTACCCATCCCAGCACCAAGGTGGCGTTCACGCTGGGCGACGTCGTCACCACCACCCTGGCCTGCGCCAATGGCGAGACCATCCTGCTGCAGCACGACACCTCGCTGCCGCGTCCCTACTCGATGGGCTTCCGCGTGCAGGGCACCAAGGGCCTGTGGATGGATCTCAACCAGTCGATCCACCTCGAAGGCCGCAGCCCGCCGCACCAATGGGAAGCCTTCAAGCCCTACCAGGACCAGTACGAACACCCGCTGTGGACGCGCTACGCCGCCACCGCGGCCGGCGCCGGCCACGGCGGCATGGACTGGTTCGTCATCCACGCCTTCGTCGAAGCGTTGAAGGCGAGGGCACCGATGCCGATCGACATCTACGACGCCGTGACGTGGAGCGCGATCACCCCGCTCTCCGAACAGTCGATCGCCAGAGGCTTCCAGACCGTCGCATTCCCGGATTTCACCGCGGGCGCGTGGCGCCAGCGCGCGCCGATCTTTGCGTTCGACGGCACGTACTGAGCGCGGTCGCCCCGGTACTCCACGCCTTGCATCCGTGCCGGGCGGCGGCCGGGGTGTTCGGCTCCACGGACACTTGCATGTCAAACACCAGCGGCTATAGTGCCGCGCGTGGTGCGCTCCGGCGCGCTTTTTTCTGCGTGTCCAGTGGTGCGGTCGGGCCGATTCGCCTTGGGTGGATGGCCGGCCTGGGCTGGGCGTCGATCATCCTTTAGCCGTCAGTGAGCGCAATGAACGCACCCCTCTTGGAACTCGTCGAGCTTCTTTCTTCCGGCAGCACCGAACCCGACGAACGAAGCGAGATCGTTCGGGACATCGAAGCCTTCCTGCCGGAGCTGGAGTGGACCGAGTGCGAGGAACAGGCGAATGCAATCGCGATCACCGCGGCGATGGAGCGTTACTCCGCCAACGGCGACAAGATGATCGATGTCCACCACGAGCTCTGCCAGATGATGGGCGACGCATTCCCTGCCTATCCCGAGAACGTGAAGACGCAGCCGGAGTACTTCACCTGGCTGGACCGCCACCTTGCCGAGTGGACGGACGAAGGCGACGGCTACGACGTGGTGGACATCGACGATATGACCACCGAAGACCAGCACCTGTTTGTGGTCTACCGCCGCGACGTGCCGCGCATTCTCGAGATTGCGGCGTCGTTGGGCGTGCCCGCCAGGCGTCCGCTGGACTACTGGCGCGGGCTCGGGTACGTCTGAGGTCGGCTATCCAGTTAGGCGGATGACTCCCAGGAAGGCGTAGCGCGGCCACGCCGGTTGGCGGTCGAGCTGTAGAGCGACTCCGATCCACACAGGCGGCGCGTCATCGCGGAAACGATCTTGGGCGCCGCGAGAGAGAGCCCGGCCGCATGGTGTGCTGTCATTCGGCAGAGACGGGTGGCGCCGCATCACTGCTCACGCCCGCTACCGACATTCGTCCGGCGGCGTGAGCCGCAGGTGTCGATCCACGCACGGCGTCCATCGGCACCCCGCGGATTGAAGCGCCCTCCCAGTGATGGAGCGCGCATGAACCGCGCTGGCGGACGGCGGACCCCGCGCTTTGCCCGCAGCCGGCAGACACGCGACAATGGACGGCCGATGTCCGGCGGTTGGCGGCATCGCGAAACTACAAGAAAACATACGCCGCCGTACTGTCGGTGCTGCCTATTTCCCCCTGCCAGAGGTCATCCGTCGCGTCATGTCGAATACGCCCAAGATCCTGTACACGCTCACCGATGAAGCCCCGTACCTGGCGACGCAGTCGCTGCTGCCGATCGTCGCCGCGTTCGCCGGCACTGCCGGCATCGCCGTGGAGACCCGCGACATTTCGCTGGCCGGCCGCCTGATCTCGCAATTCCCCGAATACCTGCGCGAGGACCAGCGCATCGCCGACGACCTGGCCGAGCTGGGCCAGCTGGCGACCACGCCGGAAGCCAACATCATCAAGCTGCCCAACATCAGCGCCTCGGTGCCGCAGCTCAAGGCCGCGATCAAGGAACTGCAGCAGCAGGGCTATGCGCTGCCGGACTACGTGGACGAGCCGAAGGACGAGAAAGAGAAAGAAGCAAAGGCGCGCTACGACAAGGTCAAGGGCAGCGCGGTCAATCCGGTGCTGCGCGAGGGCAATTCCGATCGCCGCGCGCCGGCCTCGGTGAAGAACTACGCGCGCAAGCACCCGCACCGCATGGGCGCATGGAGCGCCGAGTCCAAGTCGCACGTGGCGCACATGGACGCCGGCGATTTCTACGGCAGCGAGCGTTCGGCGCTGATCGAACAGGCTGGCAGCGTCAAGATCGAGCTGGTCGGCAAGGACGGCGCGGTGACCGTGCTGAAGGAAAAGACCGCGGTGCAGGCCGGCGAGCTGATCGACGCGGCGGTGATGAGCAAGCGTGCGCTGGCCGCCTTTGTGCAGGCGCAGATCGCCGATGCCAAGCAGCAGGGCGTGCTGTTCTCGCTGCACCTGAAGGCGACGATGATGAAGGTCTCCGACCCGATCATGTTCGGCGTGGTCGTCGAGGCGTTCTACCGCGACGTGCTGGACAAGCACGCCGCCACGCTCAAGCAGGTGGGCTTCGACGCCAACAACGGCATCGGCGACCTGTACGCGCGCATCGCCAGCCTGCCGGAGGCGCAGCGTGCGCCGATCGAGGCCGACCTGCAGGCGCTGTACGCGCAGCGTCCGGCGCTGGCGATGGTCAACTCCGACAAGGGCATCACCAACCTGCACGTGCCCAGCGACGTGATCGTCGATGCGTCGATGCCGGCGATGATCCGCGATTCCGGCAAGATGTGGAACGCCGAGGGCAAGCTGCAGGACACCAAGGCGGTGATCCCCGACCGCTGCTACGCCGGTGTGTACCAGGCGGTGATCGAGGACTGCAAGCTGCACGGCGCGTTCGACCCGGCGACCATGGGCAGCGTGCCCAACGTCGGCCTGATGGCGCAGAAGGCCGAGGAATACGGTTCGCACGACAAGACCTTCCAGATCCCGGTCGACGGCACCGTGCGTGTCACCGACGCCGGCGGCGCGGTGCTGCTGGAGCATGCGGTGGAAGCCGGCGACATCTGGCGCATGTGCCAGACCAAGGACGCGCCGATCCAGGACTGGGTCAAGCTGGCAGTCGAGCGCGCGCGCCTGAGCGTCACCCCGGCGGTGTTCTGGCTGGATCCGCAGCGCGCCCACGATGCGCTGATGATCCAGAAGGTGGAGCGCTACCTGCAGGACCACGACCTCAACGGCCTGGACATCCGCATCCTGCCGCCGGTGGAGGCCACCGCGTTCTCGCTGCAGCGTATCCGCAAGGGCGAGGACACCATCTCGGTCACCGGCAACGTGCTGCGCGACTACCTCACCGACCTGTTCCCGATCATGGAGCTGGGCACCAGCGCCAAGATGCTGTCGATCGTGCCGCTGATGGCCGGCGGCGGCCTGTTCGAGACCGGCGCCGGCGGTTCGGCGCCCAAGCACGTGCAGCAGTTCGTCGAAGAGAACTACCTGCGTTGGGATTCGCTGGGCGAGTTCCTGGCGCTGGCGGCGTCGCTGGAGCACCTGGGCCAGCGCCACCACAATGCCGCCATCGGCGTGCTGGCGCGCACCCTGGACCAGGCCAACGGCCAGTTCCTGGACAACGACAAGTCGCCCTCGCGCAAGGTCGGCGGGCTGGACAACCGCGGTAGCCACTTCTACCTCGCCATGTACTGGGCGCAGGCGCTGGCTGCGCAGGACGAGGACACCGCGTTGAAGGCGCGCTTCGCGCCGTTGGCCAAGCAGCTGACCGAGCAGGAAGCGACCATCGTCGCCGAGCTCAACGGCGTCCAGGGCCAGCCGGTCGACATCCAGGGCTATTACCGTCCGAACCTGGAGCTGATCGGCAAGGCGATGCGGCCGAGCAAGACCCTCAACGACGCCCTGGCGACGTTGAACGCCTGATCGCCCGAACTGGATGTGACGCAAGGGCCGCCCCTCGGGGCGGCCCTTTGCGTTTCCGGCGCAGGAAGCGTCCGGTAGGAGCAGCTTCAGCCGCGACAGGGCGTTCCCGGTACGGCCGGCCGCGGCTGAAGCCGCTGCTACGGCCGACCTGCGTCCGGCTCGATCCTGGCGAAGCAGGTCGCTGGATGTGCGCACGAGACGGAGCGTGGCAGGGGCCCGGCACCCGCGCGACGCCGCCACCTGGGTACACTGCGGCCATGTCCTCCACGCCGCTGCCGCTGCCGTCCGAACGCCGTGCCCTGGTCATCGGCCGCATCGTCTTCGAGGCGTTCGAGGACTACCACGCGCGTTTCGCGCAGATCTCTTCGCGTGCGCGCCAGCGCTTCGAGGCGCGCGACTGGAGCGTCGCGCGCGAAGATGCGATCGAACGCATCGCCCTGTACGACCAGTGCATCGCCGAGTGCATGCTGCGCCTGCGCGCGGTGCTGCTCGGCCAGGCGCACGATCGCGCGCTGTGGATCCGTGCGCGCGACCACTACGCCGAACTGATCGCCGCGCTGATCGACCAGGAACTGTACAAGACCTTCTACAACACCCTGACCCGGCGCTTCTTCCGCACCCAGGGCGTGGACGCGCAGATCGAGTTCGTGGCGCTGGACATCGAGCCCACCGACGCCATCACCCATCCGGTGGCGCGGCACAACTACGTGGTGTCCGAGGCGCGGCCGGTGGACGCGTTCGTGCGTGTGCTTGGCGACTACCGCTTCGACGTGCCGTACGCGCACCGCACGCGCTGCGCGGCGGCCATCGCGGTGCGGCTGCAGGACGACCTCGCCCACTGGGGCGAGAATCCGGTACGCGGCATCGAACTGCTGGAGACGGTGTTCTATCGCGAGCGCCGCGCCTACCTGATCGGCCGCGTGTTCGGCGAACACCGTTTCTCGCCGTGCGTGATCGCCCTGGTCAACGACGAACAGGGCCTGCGCGCCGAGGCGGTGCTGACCAAGCGCAACGACGTGGCGCAACTGTTCGGCATCTCGCGCAGCTATTTCCAGGCCGACCTGGCCACCGTCGGCGATGCGGTGGTGTTCCTGCGCAGCTTGCTGCCGCACAAACCGATCGACGAGCTGTACACCATGCTCGGCCGCGCCAAGCAGGGCAAGACCGAGCGCTTCCGCACCTTCTTCCGCCATTTCCAGGCGCATCCCAACGAACAGCTGGTGCATGCCGAGGGCACGCCGGGCATGGTCATGGCGGTGTTCACCCTGCCCAGCTACCCGCTGGTGTTCAAGCTGATCCGCGACCGTTTCGCCTATCCGAAGACGATGAGCCGCGAGGAAGTGGAGGAGAAGTACGCGCTGGTGTTCAACCTCGATCGCGTCGGCCGCCTGCTCGACGCGCAGCCGTACCGCTCGCTGCGCTTCCCGCGCACGCGTTTCGCGCCGGCGCTGCTGAAAGAGTTGATGGAGGGCTGCGCGCGCAGCCTGCGCGAGGATGGCGATGACCTGATCGTCGAGCTGTGCTACGTGCAGCGGCGCCTGCGCCCGTTGAACCTGTACCTGCGCGAACAGGGTGCCGAGGCCGCGCGCGAGGCCGCGCTGGACTACGCGCAGGCGATCAAGGACATGGCCCGCAACAACATCTTCCCCGGCGACATGCTGCTGAAGAACTTCGGCGTGTCGCGGCAGGGACGCGCGGTGTTCTACGACTACGACGAACTGTGCCTGGTCACCGACTGCAACTTCCGCGACTGGCCGCAGCCGCGCAACGAGGAAGAGGCGATGTCCGCCGAACCCTGGTTCCACGTCGCCCCGCGCGACGTGTTTCCGGAGCGCTTCGCGATGTTCATGGGCCTGCCCGCGGCTTCGCTGGAGGCAGTGCGCCACGCACACGGCGAGCTGTTCGATCCGCAGTGGTGGCGCGACCTGCAGGCGCGGCTGCGCGAGGACGACTATCCGGACGCGCCGCCTTACCCGGACGCGCTGCGCCTGGCCTGAGTTGCCGGCGGGCCGCGAGTGCGTTGTAATCGGCGCCTCATCCCAGGCAAAGGAATGCGCGATGCACCGTCGATCCCTCCGTTCGTGGTGGCGCTGGAGCGCCGTGCTCTCGCTGCTGCTGGCGTTCGCCGCCGTGGCCGCCGACGGGGCGGGTCCCGGCGCAGTGCGCAAGCAGATCGAAAGCAGCATGCTGGTGACCGGCACCATCGACATCGAGCCCGACGGCACGGTGTCGGCGCTGGCGCTGGACCGGCAGGAGCGCCTGCCCAAGGGCGTGGTCGGCTTCGTCCGCGACAGCGTGATGCAGTGGAAGTTCGAACCGGGGATGCGCGACGGCAAGCCGGTGCCGGCGCGCACGCCGATGACCCTGCGTCTGGTCGCCAAGCGGCTGGAGGGCGGAGACGACTACCAGGTCGAGATCCGCAGTGCCGATTTCACGCGCTACGATGCCAACGATCGCAGCGTGGTGACCGGAATCCAGATGAATCCGCCGGCCTACCCGGAAGCCGCCTTCAGCGTCGGCGCCGCGGGCGATGCCTACCTGGTGCTCAAGGTGGGTCGCGATGGCCACGTCGCCGATGCCGCGGTGGAGCAGGTCAATCTGCGCGTGGTGGCGTCCGAACAGCAAATGCAGCGGCTGCGCGACGTGCTGGGCAAGAGCGCGCTGGGCGCGGCCCGTAAATGGGCGTTCCGACCGCCGAGCGAAGGCAAGGACGTGGACGCGCCCTATTGGACCGTGCGCGTGCCGGTCAACTACGCGCTGAGCGACAGCACCCGCCGCGACGCGTCCTCGTCCTATGGCCGCTGGACGAGCTATGTGCCCGGCCCGCGCCAGCGCGCGCCCTGGATCACCAGCGACGATGCGACCGGCTTCTCGCCGGACCTGCTGCCGGCCGGCGGCGTGTACATGGCCGACGGCGCCGGCCCGCGCCTGCTGACGCCGCTGCAGGGCGGCTGAGCGGCGACGGGTCGCCTGGTCTAGGCCGGGCTGCCCCGCGTAGACCACCCGCCGACGTTAGCGTGCCGCGCGGCGATCGTCGTCGCGGCGTCGCGTCGAGACGACCAGCACCGCCAGCAACAGTCCGGCCAGCAGCAGCGACGCACCGACCGTACCCAGGTCCAGCCCGCCTTTGCCGGCCGGCTTGCTCAGCAGGTCGCCGAGGGTGGCGCCGAACGGGCGGGTCAGCACGAACGCCGCCCAGAACAGCGCCGTGCGCGAGACCCGGGTGAACGCGTAGGCCAGGGCGATCGCCGCCAGCAGCGCCGCGATCAGCAGCGCGCCGCCGGCGAAACCCAGCCCCGAACTGTCGGCCAGGTAATCGCCGAGCGCGGTGCCCAGGGTATTGGAGACCAGGATCGCCAGCCAGTAGAAGACCTCGGCGCGACCGCTGCCGATCCGCGCGACCGACAGGCTGCGTTCGCACAGCCACCACGTCGCCAGCACTGCGACCAGCAGGCTCACCAGCAGCAGCGCGCCCTGCGCGTAGCCCAGGCCCAGGCTGCGGTCCATGTAGTCCGACAGCGTGGTGCCGGCGGTGCTGGTGGTCAGGATCACCCACCAGTAGCGCCACGGCTGGAATTGGCGCGCGCGCAGCTGCGCCCACAGCGAGACCAGAAAGACCGCCAGCAGCAGCGCGCTGCTCAGCGCATAGCCGACATCCAGGGTCATCGACAACAGATCGCCGCCGGTCTCGCCCAGGGTGGTGGCGCAGATCTTCATCATCCAGAAACCGAGAGTGACCGGGGCGACCTTGCTGACGGCGGCGTTGGCGGTGACGGGCATGGCGGCGGACGCGGCGGAGCGAATGCCGCCCATCTCACCCGCGCCCACGTCGAAAGACCGTCGGACCCTGCGCCAGCAAGACACTGGGCGACGCCGCGCTGCCGCCACAAACGCGAACGCCCCGCCGAAGCGGGGCGTTGCGGTCGAACCGGCGCTGGACTCAGCGCTTCATCGAACCGAAGAACTCGTCGTTGGACTTGGTGTTCTTCATCTTGTCCAGCAGGAATTCCATCGCCGCGATCTCGTCCATCGGATGCAGCAGCTTGCGCAGGATCCAGATCTTCTGCAGCAGTTCCGGCTCGATCAGCAGGTCCTCGCGGCGGGTGCCGGAGCGGTTGATGTCGATCGCCGGGTACACTCGCTTCTCGGCGATACGGCGGTTCAGGTGCACTTCGCTGTTGCCGGTGCCCTTGAACTCTTCGTAGATCACCTCGTCCATCTTGCTGCCGGTCTCGACCAGCGCGGTGGCGATGATGGTCAGCGAGCCGCCTTCCTCGACATTGCGCGCCGCGCCGAAGAAGCGCTTCGGGCGGTGCAGGGCGTTGGCGTCGACGCCGCCGCTGAGCACCTTGCCGGAGGACGGCACCACGTTGTTGTAGGCGCGGGCCAGGCGGGTGATCGAGTCGAGCAGGATCACCACGTCCTTCTTGTGCTCGACCAGGCGCTTGGCGCGCTCGATCACCATTTCGGCGACCTGCACGTGGCGCGCGGCCGGCTCGTCGAAGGTCGAGGAGATGACCTCGCCGCGCACGGTGCGCTGCATTTCGGTCACTTCTTCCGGGCGCTCGTCGATCAGCAGCACGATCAGGTGCACGTCCGGGTGGTTGGTGGTGATCGCCGTGGCCACCTGCTGCATCAGCATGGTCTTGCCGGCCTTCGGCGGGGACACGATCAGCGCGCGCTGACCCTTGCCCTGCGGCGCCATCAGGTCGAGGATGCGGCCGGAGATGTCTTCCGAGGAACCGTTGCCGCGCTCCAGGGTGAAGCGCTTGCGCGGGAACAGCGCGGTCAGGTTCTCGAACAGGACCTTGTTCTTGCTCGCTTCCAGCGGTTCGCCGTTGATGGTGTCGACGATCGACAGCGCGAAGTAGCGCTCGCCGTCCTTCGGGAAGCGGATGCGGCCGGACAGGTGGTCGCCGGTGCGCAGGTTGAAGCGGCGGATCTGGCTGGGCGAGATGTAGGTGTCGTCCGGGCCGGCCAGGTAGCTGGCCTCGGCCGCGCGCAGGAAGCCGAAGCCGTCCGGCAGGATTTCCAGCACGCCGTCGGCGGCGACGCCTTCGCCGTGGCGGGTCAGCACCTTCAGCAGGGCGAAGATCACGTCCTGCTTGCGCGCGCGGGCCACGCCGTCCTGGATGTTGAGCTGCTCGGCGATGTCCAGCAGCTTCTGCGCCGGCATCTTCTTCAGATCGCTCAGCGAGTAGATCGGGAAGCCTTCCGGCACGCTGGCGTGCGGGCGCGGCACGAACGGCTCGTTGCCGCCGTTGTCGCTGGGCAGGCCGTTGTCCTGGAAGCGGTCGCCGCCGCGCTGGTTGCGGTCGCGGTCGCGGCGATTGCGGAAGCGATCGCGGCGGTTGCCCTGCTGGTTGTTCTGGTTGTTCTGGTTCTGATTGTTGAAGCGGTTGTTGTTGCCGCCGTCGCGCGGCTCACGGCCTTCGCGCGGCTCGCCGCCTTCGGACGCCTGGCCGCCGCCGCCCTGCTGGGCCGGCGCGTCGCCGCC